>NZ_JBMDJS010000021.1:0-72024 GCF_057809315.1 Herbaspirillum sp. FG34
CAACACTTGTTTTTCTGGCATCTCAATTCCTTTTGAATCCTTGTCCGGTGCGGCTCAGGGACGTCTTTACATGTTTTCAATTTTTCGCTCTCCCTCTTGCCTCCTTGCGCTGGTCCTCGGTCTGAACCTGGTCATTCCACTTGCCGTCGCACAAACCGCCGTCAACCAGGAGCAGTTGCAACGCCAGCGAGAACGCGCTTTGCGCCAGCAACAAGAGCCGCGTCCCGACGTGAAGCTGGGCGTGCCCGCCGACAACGTGATGGCACAGGAATTTCCCGAGCACGAGCAACCGTGCCGGAGGATCACCTTGATTAGCTTGGAGGGTGAGGAGGCCGACCGCTTCCGCTTTGCGCTCGACAGCGTGACCGGGCCGCAGGGTGCGACTGGCCGCTGCCTCGGTTCGCAAGGGGTCAACCTGGTGCTGGCTCGCGTGGAGAGCGCCATCGTCGCGCGCGGCTACACCACCACCCGCGTGCTGGCGCGTCCGCAGGACTTGTCCACGGGGCGGCTGGTGTTGAGCGTGGTGCCGGGCCGTGTGCGCCACATCCGCTTTGCGGCCGATGCCGACGCGCGCGGGACCGCCTTCAATGCCCTGCCGGTCAGTCCTGGCGATATCCTCAACCTGCGCGATATCGAGCAGGGACTGGAAAACTTCAAGCGTCTGCCGACCGTCCAGGCCGATATCAAGATCACGCCCTCCGAGGATGAGGGCGCCCAGGCAGGTGATAGTGACCTGGTGATCCATTACCGGCAGTCCTTCCCCTTCCGTCTCACGGCATCGTTCGATGATGGCGGCAGCAAGGTCACCGGCAAATACCTGGCCGGGATTACTTTGTCGTATGACAATTGGTGGACCCTCAATGACCTCTTCTACGCGAGCGTGAGCCGCAGCCTGCATCACGATGGCGATCACGGCAGCCAGGCCTACACGCTGCATTACTCCCTGCCCTGGGGCAACTGGATGGCCGCCCTCACCATGTCGGGCAACCGCTATCACCAGACGGTCGCCGGTGCCTTCGAGAATTTCGTCTACAGCGGGCGCGCCGAAACCACCGAGTTCAAGCTGTCACGCCTGCTCTCCCGCGATGCCGGCAGCAAGAGCGTGATCTTTGGCAAAGCCTTGCTGCGCAAGGCCTACAACGCCGTCGATGACCTCGAGATAGGCGCCCAGCAACGCCGCACCACGGCCTGGGAGGCGGGCCTGAATCACCGGCAGTTCGTGGGCGATGTGATTGCCGACGTCACACTGGCCTATCGCCGTTCGCTCGATACGCAAGGAGCCGAACCGGCCTCCTCCTTCGACCTGCCGCAGATCGGTACCCGCTATGGTCTGTGGCTGCTGGATGCCTCGCTCAACGCGCCGTTCCGGCTGGGCGGTGCAAGGCTGCGCTACGACGGGACGCTGCGCGCGCAGTGGAACCGTGGCCGATTGCCGCCGCAGGATCAGTTCTCCATCGGCGGACGTTACACGGTCCGTGGTTTCGACGGCGAGCTGACCCTGCAGGCCGAACGCGGCTGGTTCCTGCGCGATGAGCTGGCGCTGGAAATGGGAGAGAGCGGGCAGGAAGTGTTTGCCGCCGTCGATACCGGCGCGGTAGCAGGCCCGACGGCACAGTTCCTCACCGGCCAGCGCTTGACGGGTGCCGCACTGGGCTTGCGCGGCAGCGTAACCAGGCTGAGCTATGAGATGTTCGTGGGCACGCCGCTATCCAAGCCGCAAGGTTTCCAGACCGCCGCCGTGACGGGAGGCGTCAACCTGCAATGGACATTCTGAGGCGAGTTCTCTGCCGGCAAGACATGCTGCACGATGGGGAGCGCTCAACGGGCGCGGCGGAAAGTAAGGTTGTAGCGGCAGCGTCCGGTGAGCGCATGCTCGCCCTCGCGCAACGGATCGATGCCGTGGAAGGCCAGGCGCGCCGGGCCGCCCCACACCACCACATCGCCACTTTCCAGGCGCATGCGCTGCGGCTTGTCGGTGCGTGCCATGCCCCCGAAGAGGAAAGTCGCAGGCAAGCCCAGCGAGACCGAGACAATCGGTTGGGTCATGTCCAGTTCATTCTTGTCCTGGTGCAGCGACATGCGGGCAGCAGGTTCATAGCGATTGATGAGACAGGCGTCAGGATCGAATCCGGCGAAACCCGCCGCCGCCGCCGCCCGCCCGGCCAATGCCGCGAAGAGGGAGGGCATGGCAGGCCAGTCGCGCTCGACCAGCGGATCGCGTGACTGATAGCGATAGCCGCGACGATCCGTCACCCAGCCATACCGACCGCAATTGCTCATCGCTACCGACATGCGAAAACCTCCCGGTGTCTGCATGTGGCGCAGGGGCGAAGCTTCCAGCACGGTGTCGATGGCGGCCATCAGCCGGATCGCTTCGTCCTCATCGACAAAGGCGCGCAGCAGCAGCGCGCCCTCGGTGAGGGTCTCCATCGAAGGATCACGCGCCAGGCCGGCGAAGAGATCGCCGCTCACCGCGCGGGCTCCGGACGTGGTGGGGGATTGTCGATGAAGTGGCTCACTTCATCCAATGTCGGCGCGATGAAGCGCAGCGGCCTGGCCAGACTGCCGACCAGCGAGGCATGCGAGGTGTTGTCGAAGTAGCGCTCCACCACCGGCACCTGCCGGGCGCGCAGCAGCCTGGCCAGGCCAGCGGTGTTGCGTTCGGCCGAGACCAGCCGGTCCTTGTGCGAGGCGATCAGCAGCGCGGGGGGCGCACCCGCCTGCACGTGGCGCACCGGTTGCGAATCCGGCGGGGAATCGGGGGCGAAGAAAACCGGTTTCACGTCCGCGTTTTCGATGGGCAGGAAATCATACGGTCCGGCCAGTCCGATCCAGCCGCGCAGAGCATCCGGCGAGGCACCCGCTGCGTGCAGCCAGCGTGGGTCCAGCGCCACCATGGCGGCGTTGTAGGCACCGGCACTATGTCCCATGACAAAGACGCGCTGTGGATCGCCACCCAGCTCGCGCACCGAACGCAGGGTCCAGGCCACGGCCTGGGCACTGTCCTTGACGAAATCCGGATAGCGGACTTCGGGATAGACGCGGTAGTCCGGCAGCACCGCGATGTAGCCACGCGAACTCAAGGCCTCGCCGACGAAGGCATAGTCCTTGCGGCTGCCCTCGTTCCAGCTGCCGCCATAGAAGAAGACCACCACCGGCAAGCCAGGACCGGAACCGGCTTGCGGGGCGCCGACCGGGCGATAGATGTCGAGCTTTTGACGCGGGTTATCGGTGTTGGCATACGCCACGCCTTCGGTCTTGACGTAGGAGGAAGTGGGCGTGAGGGCATTGATGGCCGTCAGCGGTGAACAGGCGACGACGCCACCCAGGATCAGTACCGCGCCAGCGAACGCGAGACCGGCCTTGCCAAGTACGTGCATGCGCAACTCCAGCCATGAAGAAAGGCCTATTGTAGCCGCGCACGACAAAGCCTTCAGGAGGGGGCGTCGTCCCGGCTCCCTGCTTCATGCGCGAGCAAGGCGGCCTTCCGCGCGATACCCCAGCGATAGCCCGAGGGCGTGCCATCCAGGCGCACGATGCGATGGCAGGGAATCAGCAAGGCGATCTCGTTGCGGGCACAGGCATTGGCTACGGCGCGCACGGCATTGGGCTGGCCGATGCGCGCGGCCAGTTCGGCGTAGGTCAGCGTGATGCCTGGCGGCACCGCACGCAGGGCTTGCCAGACGCGCTGCTGGAAGGCCGTGCCACGGATGTCCAGCGGCAAGGCAGTGCCCTGGCGAGGGTCGTCCAGCGCTGCCAGTACCTGCGCGAGAGTCTGCTCGAAGGCGGCATCACCGGGGGCGAGATCGGCGTGGGGAAAGCGGTCCTGCAGTTGCTGCAACAGGGGCTCGGGCTCGCTGCCCAGGGCGACAGCGCAGATGCCCTGTTCGGTCGCTGCCACCAGCAAGGCCCCCAGCCAGCATTGCGCCACCGCGAAGCGGATTTTCTCGCCCTGGCCGCCGCGCCGGTAGACGTCAGGCTGCATGCCCAACTGCGCGGTACTGCGGGCATAGAAGCCTCCGCTGGAAGCAAAGCCGACTTCGTAGAGCGTCTCGGTCACGCTGGCACTGCCGCCCAGTTGCGCGCGCAGGCGTGCGGCGCGGTAGGCCTCGGCATAGCCCTTGGGGGTGAGCCCCGTCTGTTGCTTGAACAGACGATGGAAGTGATAGCGACTCAGACCCGCGGCCTGGGCCAGGGTGGCGGTGTCAGGCGGTTCACCGGCCTGCTCGATCAGGCGGCAGGCCTGCGCGATGGCGCGGGCCTGGCGTTCGTGCAGGGGGGGCTGGTCCGGCTTGCAGCGCTGGCAGGGACGAAAACCAGCCGCTTCGGCCGCCGCACAGCTGGCATGGAAGTCCACATTCCTGCGCAAGGGCGTACGTGCGCCACAGGAGGGCCGGCAATAGACACCGGTGCTGCGCACCGAATACCAGAACCGACCATCGAAGCCGGCATCGCGCTGCTGCACGGCTTGCCAGCAGGTTTGCGGGTCGAGGAGCGCAGCATCGGTGGCCGGGCCCGGCATGGGGGTAGAAGTCATGGTCAGCATGGAGTGCTCCCGGAATCAGATGGCACTGATTCTAGGCGCGTGCTACCGACGATGCACTCCGATCATTGCTTTTGAATTTCTGCGTGGATGAAACGCATCATCGGACAATTCAATGATGGCAGCCGTCCATCATTGAATTTTCACATCATGTGGTTCAGCTCATTGCGAGAAACGGATGCGCTGGCGCGACTTCACCGGCTGCATCACGTGTTCCAGCGGCAGCTCGTGCGATTGCTTGACCTTCTTCAAGGTGATGTTGGACTTGACGTTGGTCACGCCCGGCAGGCGCAGCAGCCGGGTCATCATGAATTCGGAAAACGCCGCCAGGTCGGGGGCGACGATGCGCAGGATGTAGTCGCCCTCGCCGGTGACGGAAAAGCACTCGGTCACTTCCGGCATGGATTCCACGGCTTTCTCGAAGAGTTCGCCACGGGTTTCGCCCTGGCGGTCCAGGGTCACGGTGGTGAAGGCGGTCACGCCCAGGCCGACCACGGCCGGGTCCAGCACGGCGGTATAGCGCTCGATGACATGGGCTTCTTCCAGCCGTTGTACGCGACGGCTGATCTGCGAAGTGGACAGATGCACTTTCAGACCCAGCGCGCTATTGGTAATATGGCCGTCTCGCTGCAATTCGGTCAGCAAGGCCAGGTCGTAGCGATCCACGTTGATGATGCTCATTTGTCTCTCCAAAGTTCATATTTAAGAATTATTTGTGCATATTATCTAATATATCGCGCAAAAAACAATCACAAATTGCAGTCTTGACGCAATAAACTCCTCGCATGGGCCGCGCTTGTCGGCCCTCCCTATTCGAGGAGACACCAGATGGGCCACGCAGACACCCAGTTCGCCACCGCAGCCGCCAATACCACCAATACCACCACGGCCAGTGGCGACCTGTTCGACAACCCCATGGGCACCGACGGCTTCGAGTTCGTCGAGTACACTGCCGCCGATCCGGCCGGCATTGCCGCCGTGCTGGAGCTGATGGGCTTCACGGCGGTGGCGCGCCACCGTTCCAAGAATGTCACCCTGTATCGCCAGGGCCAGATCAACTTCATCCTCAACGGCGAACCCCACAGCAATGCCGCCGCCTTTGCCCAGGTGCACGGCGCCTCGGTCAACGCCATGGCCTTCCGGGTGCGGGATGCAGCCCATGTGTACAAACGTGCACTGGAACTGGGCGCTGAAGGCGTGGAAGCCAAGCTCGGTCCGATGGAACTGAACATTCCTGCCATTCGTGGCATCGGCGGTTCGCTGCTGTATCTGGTGGATCGCTATGGCGACAACGGCTCCATCTATGACGTCGATTTTCAGTTCTTCCCCGACGTGGAGCGCAACCCCAAGGGCGTCGGCCTGACCTACATCGACCACCTGACCCACAACGTCATGCGCGGCGCGATGGATACCTGGTCTTCGTTCTACACGCGCCTGTTCAACTTCCGCGAGATCAAGTATTTCGACATCGAGGGCAAGGTCACGGGCCTGCGTTCGCGCGCCATGACCAGCCCCTGCGGCAAGATCCGCATTCCCATCAACGAGAGCGCCGACGACAAGTCGCAGATCGAGGAATTCATCAAGCAGTACAACGGCGAAGGCATCCAGCACATTGCCCTGGGCACCGACGACATCTACCAGACCGTGCGCGCCCTGTATGCACGGGGGGTGCCGCTGCAGGACACCATCGCCACCTACTATGACCTGGTGGAGCGGCGCATCCCCGGTCATGGCGAAGACCTCGATGCCCTGCGCGAGCTGAAGATCCTCATCGACGGCGCGCCCACGGCGGGCCAGGGTCTGCTGCTGCAGATCTTCACCCAGAACCTGATCGGCCCGGTGTTCTATGAAATCATCCAGCGCAAGGGCAATGACGGTTTTGGCGAGGGCAATTTCAAGGCCCTGTTCGAATCCATCGAGCTGGACCAGATGCGCCGTGGCGTGATCTGACCGCCGGGTGAACGCGCTCCTGCAGCCGCCATGCAAAAGACGCAGCGCCCTGGCCGGGCCTGCGTCTTTTCGTTTTTTTACTTTCCGAGACTCAAGATCGCGCCGGGAACGCCGTAAATCCATGCAAAGGCAACACCGCTGTCCCCTTGCAATCCCTTGCGCCCAACGGGCCGGAGTCCGCATGAACGTCGCGTATGAACAAGAAAAACCTGCCCACGCCCCAGCTGAACCGGCCATGGCAGACACGCTGGACCATGACCCCGCCGAACTGGTGGCGCAATTGAGTCATCGTATCCTGCTGCTGCAACAGCAGACCCAATCCCTGGCCCGCTTCCCGGCCAACCGCGACGGCAAGCAGCAGCGTCAGTTGCTGCAGCAGCAGATCCGCACGCTCTACCAGCAGTTGTTCGTGCTGGAACAGCAGCAGGCGCGACAGCGCAGGCGCGGCGAAAACTATCTCAGCATGGCCCTGTCGGTGGCCGCCCATGCCGCACACCAGCATGCCCGTGGCGGGCTGGCGGCAGCGGTGCTTTGAGGACGGTTTTGCTTCCTTGAAGATTCTGCCGGCTCAATAACGCAGCCGCGACAGGCTCACCAGACAAGCCGCACCCGCCAGGGCAGCGGCAAAGCACAGCACCGGTGCATAGGGCGTGGCCGATATGCCCATGAGCATGGCCACCACCGAGGCACCCACAGTCTGCCCGGTCAGGCGTGCCGTTCCCAGCATGCCGCTGGCACCGCCCGTACGCTCACGTGGCGCGGCGCTGATCATGGTGCGATTGTTGGGCGACTGGAACAGCCCGAAGCCAACCCCGCATACCGCAAACATGGCCAGCATCACGCCATCGGGCGTGCTGCGGTCCACCGTCAGCAGGGCCAGCAAGCCCAGGCACATCACCGCCAGCCCCACCCCGCCCAGCAAGCCTGCCGAGATGCGATCCGAGAGCTTGCCCGCCACCACGCCGGTGAGCGCCACCGCAATCGGCCAGGCCGTCAGCAACAGACCGGCGCGCGCTGCGCTCATGCCGAGTTGATTCTGCAGCAGGAAGGGCAGCATCACGAAGACCGACATCTGCGCCGCGAAGGAGCAGAACGAAGTACCGATGGAGAGTGCAAACAGGGGAATGCGCAACAGGTCCAGCGGCAACATGGGCGCACTGGGCGATTGCAGCTTCAACAGCAGCACCAGGCTGATGACAGTCAGCAGCGCGCACAGTGCCACCACCCAGCCGCCTTGCAGATGACCGATGGCATCGATGGTATAGAGCAGCAAGCCGATGAAGCCCATGCAAAGCAAGGCGCTCTGGCGATCAAAACGGCGTTCCGAGAGCGGATTGGCCGGCAAGGCGCGGCTGCCCACGGCCAGCGCTACCAGGCCGAGCGGGATGTTGATGAGGAACAGCCAGTGCCACGAGGCCAGATGCAGGATCAGGCCTGCCACGGTCGGCCCCAGGGCATTGCCGGTACCGGCTACCAGGGCGTTGTAGCCGATGGCACGACCCAGCAGGCGGGCTGGATAGATGAAGCGGATCAGTGCGGTATTGACCGAGAGGATCCCGGCTGCGCCCAGCCCCTGCAGTACCCGCGCCAGGCTCAGTTGCAGCATGTCGCCGCTGGCCGCGCAGGCCAGCGAGGCCAGCGTGAAGAGAAACAGCCCGCCCAGGTAGACGCGCCGGTAGCCGATCACTTCTCCCAGCGACGCCAGCGGCAGCAGGCACACCGCCATGGCGATCTGATAGCTGTTGATGACCCAGATCGCATCGGCGTTGCTGGCCTTGAGATCGGCCGCCATGGCCGGCAAGGCCAGGTTGGCGATGGAGCCGTCGAGCACGGCGATGGTCAGGCCCAACACCACCGTGGCGATGGCCAGCAGGCGCTGGCGCGGCGGCAGGCCGTCATGATCGGGAGAAACGCAAGGAAGAACGGAAGTAACAGACATGACTCTGCGCGGGGGCGCCGGGAAGACAGGGAAAGAAACAGGGCGTCTAGCGGAACGCCGAAATGGGCGTCAACTTCTTGTCGCGGGGAATATTGAACTTGGTCTTGGGACCATACCACTTGGTCCACAGGGCATCGATCTCGCCCTCCTTTTCCAGTGCGGCCAGGGCCTGGTTGACGGCATCGAGCAGCCGGTGCTCTCCCTTCTTGACGCCCAGTGCAGTGGGCTCCCAGGCCAGTGCGCCTTCGACGAAGCGGAACCGTCCGCCCGACTCATTGACGAAACGAATGCCCGAGGGCATCGAAATGGCCAGCGCATCGACCTGACCCTGCGCCAGCGCCAGGAAGGATTGCGGCGTGTCGGTGAAGGTCAGCAAGCTGGCCTTGCGCAGCACGCGCCGCACCGCCTGCTCCGGAGTGGAATCGCGATTGGCGCTGATGCGCTTGCCGTCCAGGTCGGAGACCAGGTTCAGGCCGGAATCACTCTGTACGATCAGCTTGATCGGGTTCTGGTAATGCGAGGCCGTGAAATCGATCAGGCGCGCGCGTTCGCGGGTATAGCCCAAGGCCGCCGAGACCAGGTCCACCTCCCCCTTCATGAGCGCCGGTAGACGCCCCTCCACCGTCACACTGCGGTGCTGCATCTGTACGCCCAGCTTGCGAGCGACCGCGCTGCACATGTCGACATCAAACCCGACGATCTGGCCGGTCAGCGGATCGGAAAATCCCAGCGGCTCATTCTTGGACAGCGTGGCGCAGATCAGCACGCCACGCGCCTCTATCTGCCCCAGGCGGTCTGCGTGCGCCGCAGCGGGAACCAGCCAGGCCCCGGCCAACAGCAGGCTGCCCATGCCCAGTTGCTTGAGTTGCTGCGAAATCTTTTTCATGCTTTTCCTCATCGAGCGTCGAGGATAGCCCGAAACAATCCCGGATGTCACTCGCAGCAGACACTCCCATACACTTTACAAACAAATCTCTCTACGCACCAATACAGTACCCTGACAGTTTTCGGTACACATCACCTGACATGACCTGTTCACCCTGCCCTGCCGCTTCATCTGGCCGGTCCACAAGACAACGGCCCGGTCGGGTGAGGACCGGGCCGTCATCGGACAGCGATCAGACAGTCAACGGACAGTCAACGGACAATTCAGCCGTGGCCCAGATAAGCCTTGCGCACGTCGCTGTTGGCCAGCAGGTTGGCACCGGTATCGGACATGACCACATGGCCGTTTTCCAGCACATAGCCACGGTCGGCCACGCCCAGGGCCTTGTTGGCGTTCTGCTCGACCAGGAACACCGTCACGCCGCTGTCGCGGATGGTGCGGATGATCTCGAAGATCTGCGCAATCACCAGCGGGGCCAGGCCCAGCGTGGGTTCGTCCAGCAACAGCAGGCGCGGCTTGCTCATGAGGGCGCGGCCAATGGCCAGCATCTGCTGCTCGCCGCCGGACATGGTCCCGGCCCGCTGGGCCGCTCGCTCCTTGAGGCGCGGGAAAAGGCCGAAAACGTACGCGATGCCCTGCTCGATCTCGTCATTGCTGGCGAAGAAGGCGCCCATCTGGAGGTTCTCCAGCACGGTCAGACTGGGGAAGACGCGTCGACCTTCCGGCGAGATGGCAAGTCCCCTGCGCATGATCTCGTGGGTCGGCAGCTGGGTGATGTCCTGGCCCTCGAAGATCACACGACCGCCGGAGGCACGCGGACGTCCGCACAGCGTCATCAAGAGGGTGGTCTTGCCGGCACCGTTGGCACCGATGAGGGTGACGATCTCACCCTTTTCCACCTTCAGCGATACGCCGTGCAGGGCCTCGATGGCGCCATAGTGGGTATGCACCTTGTCAAACTGCAGCATCATTCTTCTCCCAGATAAGCCTTGATCACGCGCTCGTCGCTACGCACCTGTTCGGGGGTGCCGGTGACGATGGGCTTGCCGTGCTCCATGACCAGGATGCGGTCGGAGATGCCCATGATGAGGCTCATGTCGTGTTCGATCAGCAGCACGGCCACGCCGTGCTCGCGGCGCAGGCGGTCGATCAGTTGCGACAGCTCCTGCTTCTCCTGCGGGTTCAGGCCGGCGGCCGGTTCATCCAGCAGCAGCAGGCGCGGCCTGGTGATCATGCAGCGGGCAATCTCGACGCGGCGTTGCAGACCATACGAGAGCGTGCCCGCCTCACGATTGGCCAGTGCGGTCAGGCCGAGCTGATCCAGCCAGTAGGCCGCGCGTTGCAGCGCCTCCTGCTCGGAGCGGCGATAGGCCGCGGTCTTGAGCAGGCCCGACAGCAGGTTGGTGTTGACCTGCTGGTGTTGTGCCACCAGCAGGTTTTCCACCACGGTCATGGACTTGAAGAGGCGGATATTCTGGAAGGTCCGCACCAGCCCCTGCTGCGCCACCTGGTGGCTGGGCTGGCGGGCAATCGAGACGCCATCGAGAGCGATCTCGCCCGAGGTCGGCTGATAGAAGCCGCTGATGCAGTTGAAGACGGTAGTCTTGCCGGCCCCGTTGGGACCGATGATGGCGAAGACTTCGCGCTCCTGCACGGCCAGCGAGACGCCATCCACGGCCAGGAGGCCACCGAAGCGCATCGACAGGTTGGACACTTCCAGCATGGTTTTCATGGACGAATTCATTGCGGCAACTCCACGTGCGGACGGGTTGCAGGGAGCAATCCTTGCGGACGCCACATCATCATCAGCACCATCACCAGGCCGAAGATCAGCATGCGGTATTCGGCAAAGCTGCGCGCCAGTTCCGGCAATACGGTCAGCAGGATGGCGGCCAGAATCACGCCCAGCTGCGAGCCCATCCCCCCCAGCACAACGATGGCCAGGATCAGGGCGGACTCGATGAAGGTAAAGGATTCCGGCGTCACCAGACCCTGGCGGGCGGCGAAGAAGGAACCGGCCAGGCCGGCGAAGGCGGCACCGAGCGTGAAGGCGGAAAGCTTCACGCGGGTTGGATTGATGCCCAGCGAGCGGCAGGCGATCTCGTCTTCACGCAGCGCTTCCCAGGCGCGGCCCATGGGCATGCGCAGCAGGCGGCTGGTGACGAACCAAGTAAAGAGCACCATCAGCAAGGCCAGGAAGTACAGGAAGATCACCATATGCGCGCCCTGATAGCTCAGGCCGAACATCTGGTGGAAGGTGGTGCCGCCTTCGGTCAGCGGATTGCGCGCCATCACCACGCCGAACACGGTCGGCTTGGGGATGCCGGAGATGCCATCCGGTCCGCCGGTCAGGCTGGTCATGTTGTTGAGCAAGAGACGGATGATTTCACCGAAGCCCAAGGTGACGATGGCCAGGTAGTCACCGCGCAGGCGCAGCACCGGGAAGCCCAGCAGGAAGCCGAACAGTGCGGCGGCAGCCGCCGACAGCGGCACGCACTCCCAGAACGAGAGGCCGAAGTACTGGTTGCACAGCGCATAGGTGTAGGCACCCACGGCATAGAAGCCGACGTAACCCAGGTCGAGCAGGCCGGCGAAACCGACTACGATGTTCAGACCCAGGCCCAGCACCACGTAGATCAGCGCCAGAGTCATCACGTCCACATAGCCGCGCGAACCGAAGAAGGGCCACACCAGCGCGGCCATCAGCAGGATCATCATGGCCGCGCGCTGCTGGCCCGGCTGCATGCGCGGCAGCGTCGGCAGCTTGATGCCGGCGCGGGTGCGCAAGAGCGCCGGCTTGGCCAGCTGGAACAGGAACACGGCCAGCACCGCCACCAGCACCGGGGTCCAGTGGGTATTGAGGACCACGCGGTAGCCCTCCAGCTGCAGCTGCATGCCCAGCAGCGGGATGGTCAGTACGGCGGTCACCAGCGCCGCCGCCACGGCATTCTTGAAAGTCTCAGGCATCACGCCTCCTTGAATTTGTCGTTGTCCGTCGAGCGCAGCAGGCTCAGACCTTTTCGATGTCGGGCTTGCCCAACAGGCCCGTGGGACGGAACAGCAGGATCAGCACCAGCAGACCGAAGGACACCACGTCCTTGTATTCGGAAGGCAGATAGCCGGCCGCGAAGGTCTCGGCCAGACCCAGCAGTACGCCGCCCAGCATGGCGCCGGGAATGCTGCCGATGCCGCCCAGCACCGCCGCCGTGAAGGCCTTGATGCCGGCGATGAAGCCGATGTAGGGATTGAGCTTGCCGATGGTCAGCGCAATCAACACGCCGCCCACCGCCGCCAGCATCGCGCCCAGGACGAAGGTGAAGGAAATCACCTTGTTGGTATCGATGCCCAGGAGGTTGGCCATGCCCATGTCTTCAGCGCAGGCGCGGCAGGCACGGCCCATGCGCGAGCGTGCGATGAACAGCGTCAGGGCCACCATCAGCACCAGCGTCACGCCCACGATGACCATGCGCGAATACGGCACGGTGACGGTGAAGTCGCTGCCCATCTGGAACTCCAGCGCGCCCGAGATCAGCACCGGCACCGACATGTCGCGTGCGCCCTGGCCGATCTGCACATAGTTCTGCAGGAAGATGGACATGCCGATGGCCGAGATCAGCGGCACCAGGCGCGGCCCGCCGCGCAAGGGACGATAGGCCACGCGTTCGACGGTCCAGCCATAGAGGCCCGTCACCAGCACCGAGACGATGAGCGCACCGCCCAAGAGCAGCGGCAAGGGATAACCGGACTGCACGCCGATGGCTGTGAGCGTCACCAGGCCGACGTAGGAGGCGATCATGTAGATTTCGCCGTGGGCGAAGTTGATCATGCCGATGATGCCGTAGACCATGGTGTAGCCGATGGCGATCAGGGCATAGATCGCACCCAGCGAGAGCCCGTTGACGAGCTGCTGGGTCAGTTGAGGGAGCAATTCATTCATGAGGGAACCCGGAAAGTGGAAATGCCCCATTCCGAAGCAATGGGGCATTTCGCGGTTTGACGTCAGGTCAGACAGTCAGGCCAGCGATTCGAAGAGAATCACTTGGCTTCGGTCTTGGTGGCATCCTTGTGCCAGGTGAAGACCACGAACTTGAAGGCCTTCAGGTCACCCTTCTTGTCGTATTCGACGTTGCCGATGGGGGTCTTGAAGCTGTTGGCATGGATGTAGGCCGCGACCTTTTCGGGATCGGTGGACTTGCTGCCGGTGATGGCGTCGGCGATGATCTTCACGGCCGAGTAGGCCGGCATCTGGAACGGACCGTTGGCGTCACGCTTGGCGGCAGCGAAGGCCTTGACCAGGGCGGCATTGGCCGGGTCGGCGGCGAAGTCGGCCGGCAAGGTCACCAGCATGCCTTCGGAGGCCGGGCCGGCGATGGCGGTGATGTCCTTGTTGCCCACGCCTTCGGGGCCCATGAAGACGGCCTTGACGCCCTGCTCACGCGCCTGGCGCATGATCAGGCCCATCTCCGGGTGGTAGCCGCCGAAATAGACGAAGTCCACCCCCTGCGACTTCAACTTGGTGACGATGGCCGAGTAGTCGCTGTCACCGGCGTTGATGCCTTCGAACACCACCACCGGCACCTTGGCCGCATCCAGCGCCGCCTTCACCGAGGAGGCCACGCCCTGGCCGTAGGACTGCTTGTCGTGCAGCACGGCGACCTTCTTGGGCTTGAGCTTCTCGATCACGTAGCGGGCGGCGGCAGGACCTTGCTGGTCGTCGCGGCCGATGGTGCGGAAGATGAACTTGTGCGGCTTGGCTTCGGTCAGCTGCGGTGCAGTGGCCGAGGGGGTGATCATGACCACGCCTTCGTTCTCGTAGATATCGGAAGCCGGAATGGTAGAGCCGGAGCAGACGTGACCAATCACGTACTTGATATTCTGGCTGACGATCTTGTTGGCCACGGCCACGGCCTGCTTGGGTTCGCAGGCGTCATCCATCATGACGGCTTCGAACTTGTTGCCGTTGGCGCCGCCGGCGGCGTTGATCTGTTCGATGGCGGTGAGGGCACCGGCCTTGACCATGTCGCCGTACTGGGCCACGGCACCGGTCAGGGGACCGGCGATGGCGATCTTGACGGTTTCGGCGTGGGCCAGGCCGGCCGAGGCGGCACAGCCGGCGAAGGTGGCGGCGGCCAGGGCGATCTTGGTCAGACGGCTTGCAAACTTCATTGTCGTTTCCTCCAGGATGGAACGGATTCAAGAGGCGCCGTTACCTGGCCAGCAGGCCGGCGCGCGTAGGGTTGTGGATACCTGACCCCGTTTTACGGGAGGCTGGCCGCAACATGGGGGCAGAGTGTAACACTGCCGTCATTTGGGGCAAATTTTTTTTGAAATTTCGTCAAACCCCATCATTTATGCGCTGCCCACTTCGATTTTGCGCACATTTCATGCTGTTTTTCTTCATTTTCCCACATTCGGTGCAGAACCGCACTGCAACAAGATCCAATTCGGTGCATTGTCCTGAAAGGCTTGATGGGACTGGCTTTGCGGCCTGATCCGGATTTCCCGTGGCAAGCCCGGCTTGCGCCATTTACAATACCGCCTCGCCCTCCGCATTCCCGCAGAACAAGACCTGGTTTCGATGCTTCGCTTCCCTCTTTTTCCCTCCCGCCACCTGCACCCTGCCCTCCTGCGACTGCTGGCCACAGCAAGCCTGGTACCGGGACTGCTCCTGGGAGGCAACAGCCCGCGGGCGCAGGCGGCCGAGGTGCGCCAGTACCAGTATCACCGGGTCTTCATCAGCACCTGCCGCGCCGATCCGCGCAGCGACAGCATCCGCATGTACTGGAAGGATGCCAACGGCACGCCGCTGGGCAATTTCAGCCGGCTCGACGCGCATTTACGCGATCAGGGTCAGCAGATGGTGTGTGCCACCAATGCCGGCATCTATGACAAGCAGTTGCAGCCGCTGGGCTTGTATGTGGAAGGCGGCAACCAGTTGCGCCGCCTCAATACGCGCAAGAACGCGTATGGCAATTTCTATCTGCAACCCAATGGGGTGTTCGTGTTGAGCGAGCGTCAGGCTTACATCGTCGAGACCTCCGACTATCAAGCCGAGCTGGGTCTGTGGAATGCCGTGACGCGCTATGCCACGCAATCAGGGCCCTTGATGATCGTGGACGGCCAGATCAATCCGCGCTTCGATCCCGATTCGGCCAACAAGGTGGTGCGCAATGCGGTCTGCCTGGACGCGGCCGGCATGGTCACGCTGGCCATTGCGCGCAATCCGATCAGCTTTTACGATTTCGCCAGTTTCCTTCGGGATGAACTCAAATGCAGTGACGCCTTGTACCTGGATGGCAGCATCTCGCGCATGTATCCCACGCTGGAAGCCAATATGGGTCCGGCGTTCGGGGCCATGATTGCGGTGGTGAAAGGGGATGGGGGGAAGTAGCGGCGAAAACCGCTACTTGAATGGCAGTACTGAACTTAGATCTTGACCAGCCAGCTTCTGGAAGAATTACCTTGCAGGGGTAAGCACCAGGATCTTGAGCCCAGCGAGCTATCTCGGTACTCGGCATCTTTTCAACCTACATCGAGATCTTTACGAGATCACTGACTTGCGTAGCAACATAGGTTAATTTGAGGACTTGGATGACCACGTAAGGCTCCCACAAGACAAAAAAAAGCCCGCAGCCAATACACTGCGGGCAAGTTCCCTATCAAGAGGGAGGTTGAAGGAACAGTTCAACCACCTGTACGACTACGGGCCGCAAAAAAAAGTTCGGAAAGATTTTTCGCGCACTGATACAGATCCGGCCTGCAAGCCAGGTCATCAGCAAGAAGCTTCACATTTCCCTGAAAAAGCCGCAATCCACCCTCCCCCCCCCGCCAAACAAGAAAACGCCGCGACAGTCGCCCGTCGCGGCGTATGCAGTGCTGTTCCCACTGCGGGAGAGGGTGCGGCTCTTGCCGTTCTTGTTGGCTCTTATGATGTGGCGCTTACTTTTGCGTACCGCTGTCGCCAGTGGTGGCCGGCGGCGTGCTCGGGCTGGTGGCCGCGGAATCCGAAGGCGTGGTCGGGGTCGGAGCAGCCGGCATGGCGGTCGAGCCCGCAGCGGTACCGGAATCCGCCGGCGCCGGCGTGGTCGGGGCGGTGCTTGCCGGTGCCGGTTCCGATGCGGCCGGCGGGGCGGCAGCAGGAGCGGCCGGCGCTTCGTCGCGCTTGTTGCAACCCGCCAGAACAGCGGTGAATACGGCGGCAGCCAAGAGGGTGTGACGAATCTGCATGTGATGCCTCCTAAGGTTGTTGAAGGGATTTGCCGAAATGGCGGCCCGCCAGGCACAGAGCGCCCGCTTGCCGGAATTCGACAGCTTCTGGACACCGATTATTCCCGCTCCGGCCCGCCGAGGCTGTCAGAAAACAGCGCATCTTGATGTCAGCCATCACAGGCAGTGTGGCATCCATGACAACACTTTCCCAGCGAAAAACCCGTATCATCGCCTTCCATGACGACTCCGACCGCCCGCTTCCCTGCCCTCGCCCGCTTGCCTGTCTGCCGCTTGCTGGCCCTTGCCGCCAGCGTCCTGGCCACGTGCCTGCCGCTGGCCGCCCATGCCGACATCACGCCGGTCTCGCCCGCCCAGTGCGCCCAGATGCGCAACAACAAGGTCATCACCTCGGGCAATCCGGTGCGCTGCACGCAACTGGCCACGGTCAGCTTCGACTACACCGATTTCGACGGCGCCACCCGCCACGGCAGCGTGGTGGTACTCGATGCCCTGGCGCCCCAGGTGGAAGCGCTGTTCGGCGAGCTGCTGCTGCGCTCCTTCCCGCTGGCCGGTGCCCAGCCGCTGGAAGCCTATGAAGGCGACGACCAGCGCTCCATGGCCGCCAACAACAGTTCGGCCTTCAATGGCCGGCCCATGACGGGCGGTGGTGGCTGGTCCAAGCATGCCTATGGCGCGGCCATCGACATCAACCCGCTGCAAAACCCGTATGTCAGCAAGGCGGGCAGCACCGAACAGGAGGTCCTGCCGCCGAAGGGCGCAGCCTATCTGCAACGCATGCCGCTGCAACCGGGCATGGCCGAGGAGGTGGTGAGCGTCTTTTATGAACACGGATTCCTGGTCTGGGGCGGCCAGTGGAAACAACCCATCGATTACCAGCACTTCGAGATCGGCAGCCGCAGCTTCATCCTGAAACTGGCCAGCCTGCCCAAGGCCCAGGCACGCGCCGAGTTTGAACGCTACGTCGCCCGCTACCGGCGGTGCGCACATCCGGACGGGGCACAGGCCGATGACGATGCACCCGAAGATACCCGCCTGCGCGATCAGTGCGCCGCGCGCCTGCGCAAGTAAGCAGCGCACGCCGTCCATGCAGGACAGGTAAAGATGCGCAAGTTTCGGTAAACCGCCGCAGCAGACACCAAGTCCCCCCCTATACTGCCCCGGCAATACCGGTCTGGGCGCTGCCCGGGGGACAGCCTTACTTGAGGAGTGTACGCATGTCGATCAATTCCATTTCCGCCATTTATCACGGCAACGCACCAGCCGGCGGCCAGCAGGCGCAGAAGAAACCAGCCATCAATTTCAACGACATCCTGAAAGCCACCGGACAGTCCACCCAAGTGGCCCAGTCCACTACCGCCCAGCCCAGCAGTACGGATACCAGCACCTTCACCACGACACCGACCCGCACGGTGTAAGCGGCACCACCCCGCCCGCAATGACAAAGGCCGGACAGTGCGCAAACACTGCCCGGCCTTTGTTCTGTCACTTCGGGGAAGTGGCCCGGTACAGTTCCACTCCCCCGCGACATGCCACACCATCTGGCCAGTCTCCCCTGCCCGGCCGTCCCTTCAGGATTGCGCATTGGCCTCATTGAGCGCATTGACGATGTCGGCGCGCTTGAGCTCCGGCGCGAACTGCTGGATGAAATCGAAGGCATAGCCGCGCAGATACGCTCCCCGCCGCACTGCGAGCCGCGCGATATTGGCCTTGAACAGGTGCGAGGCATGGATGGCCACCATCTCCTGATGCTTGCCCTGATCCACCGCCATCGAGGCCACCAGCCCCACACCCATGCCCAGCGAGACGTATTGCTGAATCACGTCGGAATCCATGGCCGTGAGCACGATGTCCGGTTCGATGCCGGCCTGGCGGAAGGCTTCATCGATGTGGCCCCGGCCCGTAAAGCCGACGTCGTAGGTGATGAGCGGCCAGGTACCGAGATCGTCCAGCGTGACCTGCTCCAGCCCCAGCAAAGGATGGCCTTGCGGCACCACGATCACGTGGCTCCAGGTATAGCAGGGGAAGGACACCAGTTCCTTGAACTGCGACAGGCCTTCGGTGGCGATGCCGATGTCGGCCTTGCCCGAGATGACCCATTCGGCGATGTGTTCCGGCGCGCTCTGCTGCAGGGCGATGCGCACCTGCGGGAAGGCATCGCGAAACGCCTGCACCACGCGCGGCAGCACGTAGCGCGCCTGGGTGTGGGTGGTGGCAATGGAGAGCGTACCGTTCTGCTCACCGGCGTATTCCTTGCTGGCACGGCGCAGGTTCTCGGCTTCCAGCAGGAGCCGCTCGACGATGCCGAGGATGCCCTTGCCGGGTTCGGTCAGGCCGGTCAGGCGCTTGCCGTTGCGCTCGAAGATCTCCACGCCCAGCTCTTCCTCCAGCTCACGGATCTGGCGGCTCACTCCGGGTTGCGAGGTGAAGAGCACATTGGCCACTTCGGTCAGGTTGAAGCCGCAACGCGCGGCTTCGCGGATGGAACGCAGCTGCTGGAAATTCATCGTGCCTGCCCTCCTTCCTGCTGTGCAAAGACCTGCAGGCGGCGCGGACGCACCACCAGCGTCTCGCCGTTCTTCAAGCCCAGTTGCGCGAAGCGTTCATTGGGGATGACGGCTTCGATCAGCTCGGCATTGTCATCGCGCTCCAGTTCCAGTTGCGCCAGCGGACCGATGGCATGCGCGCGCCGCAGTTGTACCACGATGCCTTCGGCACCGGGCGCATAGCGCTCCACGTCGAGATCATGCGGACGCACGAAACCGACGCCGGCTGCATCGCGGATATCGTCGTGGCCGGGGGCCTCGAAGCGCGCACCACCGGCATCGAGTACGCCTTCATGCAGGCGACCATGGAACAGGTTCACATTGCCCAGAAAGCCGTAGACGAAGGGTGAGGCCGGATGGTTGTAGACCGTCTCGGGCGTGCCGATCTGCTCGACCTGCCCCTTGTTCATCAGCACTACCTGGTCGGCCACTTCCAGCGCTTCTTCCTGGTCGTGGGTGACGAAGATGCTGGTGACGTGCAGTTCATCATGCAGGCGCCGCAGCCAGCGGCGCAGTTCCTTGCGCACCTTGGCATCGAGGGCACCAAAGGGTTCGTCCAGCAGCAGCACGCGCGGCTCCACCGCCAGTGCACGGGCCAAGGCAATGCGCTGGCGCTGGCCGCCCGAAAGCTGCGGCGGATAGCGCTCGGCCAGCCAGTCCAGTTGCACCAGTTCCAGCAGACGCTTGACCTTCTCGCCGATGATGGCCTCCGAGGGACGTTGCGCACGCGGCTTGACGCGCAGGCCGAAGGCGATGTTCTCGAACACGGTCATGTGCTTGAACAGCGCATAGTGCTGGAACACGAAACCGACCTGGCGTTCGCGCACGTGGCGCGCCGAGGCGTCTTCGCCATCGAGCAGCACCTGGCCCGAATCGGGCGATTCCAGACCGGCGATGATGCGCAAGAGCGTGGTCTTGCCGCAGCCGGACGGCCCCAGCAGGGCCGTCAGTTCGCCCGTCGGAAAATCGAGCGAGACGTCGTTGAGCGCGGTGAATCTGCCGAAACGCTTCTGGATGTGATGGACTGCGATGCTCATGGTGACTCCTTAGACTTGTTCGCTGGCGCTGTGCTGCTGGTGCAGCCGCCACTCGATGACACTCTTGATCACCAGCGTGGCCAGGGCCAGGAAGGCCAGCAGGGACGCCACGGCGAAGGCGCCGGTGATGTTGAATTCGTTGTAGAGGATCTCGACCTGCAGCGGGATGGTATTGGTCTCGCCGCGAATATGACCGGAGACCACCGAGACGGCGCCGAACTCGCCCATGGCGCGGGCATTGCAGAGGATCACGCCATACAGCAGGCCCCACTTGATGTTGGGCAGCGTGACGTGCCAGAAGGTGCGCCAGCCGGAGGCGCCCAGCACCAGCGCGGCTTCTTCTTCCTCGCTGCCCTGCGACTGCATCAGCGGGATCAGCTCGCGCGCCACGAACGGGAAGGTCACGAAGAGCGTGGCCAGCACGATGCCCGGCACGGCGAAGAGGATCTTGATGTCGTGCTCGCGCAGCCAGGGGCCGAGATAACCTTGCAGGCCGAACAGCAGCACGTAGATCAGGCCCGAGATCACCGGCGAGACCGAGAACGGCAAATCGATCAGCGTCAGCAGCACGTTCTTGCCACGGAACTCGAACTTGGCGATGGCCCAGGCGGCAGCCACCCCGAAGACCAGGTTCAGCGGTACCGCGATGGCGGCGGTGATGAGGGTCAGCTTGATGGCAGACCAGGCATCGGCTTCGGTGATGGACGCAACATAGACATCCCATCCCTTGCGCAGGGCTTCGTAGAACACGGCCACCAGTGGCACGAACAAGAACAGGGTCAGGAACACCAGCGCGATGCCGATCAGCAGCGCCCGGACCCAAAACGGTTCGGTGGTGGCAGCCGGCGTCAAGGGCGGTTCGCCACGCGCAATCGCCTGGGCCTGGTGGAGGACGGAACCGGGGGTGGCACTCATCTCAGTTCCTTTCCGACTGGCCGCGCTTGCGGGTCCAGGCTTGCAGCAGATTGATGGTCAACAGCAGCAGGAAGGACACCACCAGCATCACCATGGCGATGGCCGTGGCACCGGCGTAGTCGTATTGTTCCAGCTTGGTGACGATGAACAGGGGCGTGATTTCCGACACCATCGGCATGTTGCCGGCGATGAAGACCACCGAGCCGTATTCACCGGAGGCGCGCGCAAACGCCAGTGCAAACCCGGTCAAGAGCGCCGGCAGAATGGTCGGGAAGATCACCCGGACAAAGGTTTGCCAGCGGCTGGCACCGAGGCTGGCGGCAGCTTCTTCCAGCTCGCGCTCGGCTTCTTCCAGCACCGGTTGCACGGTGCGCACCACGAAGGGCAGACCGATGAAGGTCAGCGCCACCAGCACGCCCAGCGGCGTGAAAGCGACCTTGATGCCCAGCGGCACCAGCAGCTTGCCCAGCCAGCCGTTCTGCGAATACAGCGTGGTCAGGGCGATGCCGGCCACCGCAGTGGGCAAGGCGAAAGGCAGGTCCACCAGGGCATCGATGATGCGCTTGCCGGGGAAGCGATAACGCACCAGCACCCAGGCCACGATGCCGCCGAAGATCACGTTGAGGAAGGCGCCGATCAGCGAAGCGCCGAAGCTCAAGCGATAGGAAGCCATCACGCGCGGCGAGGTCACCGCGTCGATGAAGCCGCTCCAGGTCAGGGTGAAGGTCTTCAGGAACAAGGCCGACAGCGGGATCAATACGATCAGCGCCAGGTAGAAGATGGTGAAGCCCAGCGACAGCCGGAAACCGGGCAGCACACGTCCACTGGTGCCGGCAGCGGCCTTGGCCGGCACCGCCCCGGGGGCGGCAAGGGATACAGGGGAAGAAGACATGTCGTTCTCTTGTTATTACCAATGCGACTATGGATGCGCGATATTCGCACCCGCTGGTTATAAAGAGAACGAAGCTTTTTGCATGTCTTTAGAAGAAAAGCGCATAAACCGCGGTCTTCAACGGGCCTGATGCGCTTGAGAACGGCGACAGCAAACGCTCAATTGATGCGTTCGAGCAACTCCAGCAGCCACTGTTGCCCTTCGGTCCAGTCGCCCAGTCCGGATTCGGAATTGATGTGGCCGCGTGCGCCCACCGAGCGGAACTGCGCGCCCCAGGCCTCGGCCCAGTGGCGGGCGCGCTCGGCGCTCATCCACGGGTCGTTCTCGCTGCTCACCACCAAGGCGGGATACGGCAGCTTGTGCCGCACCGCTGCGCTCAGGCTGAATTTGACCGGGTCAGCGGGCGCCACCAGCAAGGCCGCCACGATGGGATGCGCAGAGCCCTCGGAGGCCGCCTGCAGGGCCGCCGTGCGATGCACGGTGGTCAGGCAGCCGAAGCTGTGCGCCACGATCACCGTAGGTCGGCCATCGCGCGCCAGCACTTCGCCCAGGCGGGCCGACCAGCGCGGCAGGTCGGGGGTTTCCCAATCCTCCTGCTGCACCCGTTCGAAGGCGGGATACAGCCGCTGCCAGCGCGACTGCCAGTGTTCCGGGCCGCTGTCGGAGAGGCCCGGTGCCACCAGCACACGAAAATCCGCCAGCCGCGCCGGCGTGATGGAGGAAGAAGGAGAGGTCAGACTCATGCAGGCTCCACAGCGAGTGATGATTCATGCAGTATGCCTGAGGCCATGGGGCTGCGGGCAAAGATCCCGCGCCGCTGACGATGCGCACCGGCGGGGAGCTCATGCGATCACAACTTGGCGATCGACACCTCGGTGGCCTTGACCAGCGCCACCACTTCGCTGCCGATGGTCAGGCCCAGGTCCTTCACGGAGCGGGTGGTGATGACCGAGGTCACGATGCCGGCCGGGGTTTCCACATCCACTTCGGATACCACCGAGCCTTCGATGATGGCCTTGACCTTGCCCTTGAACTGGTTACGGACGTTGATTGCTTGAATGGTCATGCTTTGCTCCTTGATGAAACGGCGTCGGTACCTGCCGCGCCGCAGGGGTTGAAATGGGATACGACTACAAAACCGAAAATCGGGTCAAACCTTCATGCGCTCAAACTCACACCGCCCACTGCACCTGCTGTACGCCACGTGGCGTGAAGAAAGCTTCAGATGGCTCTGTCACCGCCTCGCTACCGGGGTGCCGCAGCACCCGCGCCAGGATGGCTTCTTCCAGCGCGGCAAACTGGGCCTGACCGCGTGAACGCGGGCGCGCCAGGTCGATGCGCTGGTCCAGCGCCACGCGTCCGTCCTCGATCAGCAGCACGCGGTCGGCCAGGGCGATGGCTTCCTGTACGTCGTGGGTCACCAGCAAGGCGGTGAAACCACGTTCGCGCCAGAGCGATTCGATCAGGGTCTGCATCTCGATGCGGGTAAGTGCATCAAGGGCGCCCAGCGGTTCATCCAGCAGCAGCAATTGCGGGTCGTGCACCAGCGCGCGCGCCAGCGCCACACGCTGACGCTGGCCACCGGAAAGCACCGCCGGCCATTCACCGGCGCGTTGCTCCAGGCCGACCTGGCGCAGCGCCTTGAGCGCTTGTGGCGCCGCCTGCGCCGGCAGGCCCAGCGCCACGTTGGCCTGGACCCGCTTCCACGGCAGCAGGCGCGCCTCCTGGAACATGATGCGAACCTCGGCCGGGCCGCTGCCGGCGTGTTCATAGCGGACTTCGCCGCCGCTGGCGCCATCGAGCCGGGACACCAGGCGCAGCAAGGTGCTCTTGCCGCAGCCGCTGCGACCGACGATGGCGACGAATTCGCCGGGTTCGATATCCAGATCGATGTCGTGCAGCACGCTGCGGCCGCTGAATACCTTGGACACGGCGCGCAGTCTCAGGCCCACGCCCCGGGCGGCGGTGCGGCTCAACTGCTGGTGTTCCTGGAGGTCATTGCGCATGATGGGTTCCTGATGCGTTCATGGGGGATGTCATTGGTAGCCGGGATGCCAGCGCAGCCAGTAGCGCTCCAGCACCCGCGCCGCGGTATCGGCCAGCTTGCCCAGCAGGGCGTACAACAGGATGCCCACCAGCACCACATCGGTCTGCAGGAATTCGCGGGCATTCATGGTCATGTAGCCGATGCCGGCCTGCGCCGAAATGGTCTCGGCCACGATCAGCAGCACCCACACCAGCCCCAGCGCAAAGCGCAGGCCCACCAGAATGGAGGGCAAGGCGCCCGGCAGGATCACGTCGCGGTACAGCGGCCAGCCCGACAGACCATAGCTGCGCGCCATCTCGATCAACCCCCGGTCCACCGCGCGGATGCCGTGGAATGTATTGAGATAGACCGGGAAGAACACGCCCACGGCGACCAGGAACAGCTTGGCCGTTTCATCGATGCCGAACCACAGGATCACCAGCGGAATCAAGGCCAGCGCCGGGATGTTGCGCACCATCTGCAAGGTGGTATCGAGCAGCAATTGCGCCCAACGCAGGCTGCCCGAGAGCAGTCCCAGGATCAGCCCCAGCCCGGCACCGACGGCAAAGCCGGAGGCTGCACGCGCGCTGGAGACGGCCAGGTGGTGCCACAGTTCACCGGTGGCCGAGAGCTGCCAGGCAGCCTTGAGCACCGCGAACGGTTCGGGCAGGATGCGGCTGGAGAGCCAGCCGGCCTGGGCGGCGATTTCCCACCCCACCAGCAAGAGCAGCGGCAGGATCCAGCCAATCCAGGCATCGCGCTGCGGGCGCGATTTCTTGGCGACGGCCTTGGTCTTGGCCGATGGCTGCGCGGCGCTGGCAGCGCCCGGCAGTACGGTATCGGAGGCACTCGTCATGCTGACCTCAGCTGGCCGACACGCGCACCGGCGCGGCCTTGGGCAGTTCGGTATTGCCGACGATCTCGCCGAAGGGACCGGTCAGGTTGTAGCCGGTCGGGGTCCCGCGCCGGGCACGCGGCAACAGCGGGAACACCAGTTCGGCGAAACGGTAGGATTCTTCCAGGTGCGGATAACCGGACAGGATGAAGGTATCGATACCGAGATCCGCATATTCCTTCATGCGTGCAGCCACCGTCGGGCCGTCTCCCACCAGTGCCGTGCCGGCACCGCCGCGTACCAGGCCGACGCCAGCCCACAGGTTGGGGCTCACTTCCAGCTTGTCGCGTCTGCCGCCGTGCAGAGCGGTCATGCGCCGCTGCCCTTCCGAATCCATGCGGGCAAAGTTGGCCTGGGCCTTGGCGATGGTCTCGTCATCGAGACGGCTGATGAGTTCATCGGCGGCGCGCCAGGCGGCTTCATTGGTGTCGCGCACGATGACGTGCAGGCGGATGCCGAAACGCAGCGTGCGCCCTGCCCGGGCGGCGCGTTCGCGCAGGCGGGCGATCTTCTCGGCCACCGCGGCGGGCGGTTCGCCCCAGGTCAGGTAGACATCAACCTGCTCGGCAGCCAGGTCGATGGCCTCTTCCGAGGAGCCACCAAAGTACAGCGGCGGATAGGGTTGCTGCACCGGCGGATAGAGCGCCTTGGCGCCCTTGACGCTGAGGTGCTTGCCCGTGAAATGGGTCTCTTCGCCGGTATGGGTCTTGCTCAGGACCTCACGCCAGATCTTGAGAAATTCATCGGAGATTGCATAACGCTCGGCGTGGCTACCGAAGACACCATCACTCTCCTGCTCCACCGGATCGCCGCCGGTGACCACGTTGATCAACAGGCGGCCATTGGAGAGGCGGTCGAAGGTGGCGGCCATGCGCGCCGACAGCGCAGGTGCAGTCAGGCCGGGGCGCACCGCCACCAGGAATTTCAGGCGCCGGGTGGCATCGATCAGGCTGGCCGCGGCCACCCAGGCGTCTTCGCAGGAGCGGCCGGTGGGCAGCAGCACGCCGTCGTAGCCCAGCGTGTCGGCGGCCACGGCGACCTGTTTCATGTAGTCATGGGTGACCGGGCGCGCCCCTTCGGCAGTACCAAGATAGCGGCTGTCGCCGTGGGTGGGGATAAACCAGAAAACGTTCATGGAAGACTCCTGTGCTTCGACAATTCAACCGGTGTGATAAAAATTATTTTAATTATTTAAATTATTTACATTATTTAAATAATTTAAAACTGCTGATCATTTGAGGACGGCATCACTGACCTTGAGCGGGCTGGCGTCCAGGGCCGACAGGCTGGCCGACAACTGCTCCACGCCCTCATTGACGCGGGCTTCGATGGGAGCGTCCAGCACCAGACCTTTTTCTTCACTCCAGCTCAGTTGCGCCTCGGTAGCGTAGATGCTGGGCAGCACGTGCCGGGGGTTCAGCGACGACAGCACCGGGCGCAGCGCATAATCCAGCGCCAGCATGTGCGACTGGCTGCCGCCGGTGGCCAGGGGCAATACCAGCTTGTTGGTCAGCCCGAACTGCGGCAGCAAATCCAGGAAGGCTTTCAGGATGCCGCTGTAGGCCGCCTTGTAGACCGGGGTGGCCACCACGACGGCGGAAGCTTCTTCGACAGTGGCCAGCGCAGCCTGGATATCGGCATCGTTCCAGTCGGCGCGCAGGATGGCCTGCCCCGGCAGATCGCGCACGTCCAGGCGGGCGTAGCGGTGGCCGCGCCGGGCCAGCTTGTCGCCGACGTGGTGCAGCAGACGGGTGGAACGGGAGGGGGCCGAGGGGCTGCCGGCCAGTAACAGGATGCTCATGTCGTGTGCTTGTGCTGAGGGGTAGATGGAACCGGCCAGGCCGGTCCCTCTTGCAGGTTCAGGTCACTTCTTGTTGGGCGCGTAGAGCTGGTCGAAGGTGCCGCCATCGGCGAAGTGCGTCTTCTGCGCCTTCTGCCAGCCGCCGAACTCCTTGTCGATGGTCACCAGATTCAGCTTCGGGAATTGCGCAGCGTACTTGGCAGCGATCTTGGGATCGATGGGACGGTAGTAGTTCCTGGCGATGATCTCCTGGCCCGCGTCCGAGTACAGGTACTTCAGGTATTCTTCGGCTACCTTGCGGGTACCGCGCCGGTCGGCCACCTTGTCTACCACCGCCACCGGCGGCTCGGTCAGGATGGAAAGGGAGGGCGCGACGATATCGAACTTGTCGGGCCCCCATTGCTTCAGGGAGATCAGGGCTTCGTTTTCCCAGGCCAGCAGCACGTCGCCGATGCCGCGTTCGACAAAGGTGATGGTGGCGCCGCGAGCGCCCGAATCCAGCACCGGCACATTCTTGAAGAGCTTGGCGATGTAGTCGCGGGCAGCGTCGTCGCTACCGCCCTTGCGCTTGGCATAGGCCCAGGCCGCCAGATAATTCCAGCGGGCGCCGCCCGAGGTCTTGGGGTTGGGGGTGATGACGGACACACCTGGCTTGATCAGGTCGTCCCAGTCCTTGATGCCCTTGGGGTTACCCTTGCGCACCAGGAACACGATGGTGGAGGTATAGGGCGAGCTGTTGTGCGGCAGGCGCTTTTGCCAGTCGGCCGGCAGCAGCTTGGCCTTTTCCGAGATTTCGTCGATGTCGTAGGCCAGCGCCAGCGTCACCACGTCGGCATCGATGCCGTCGATCACCGAACGGCCCTGCTTGCCCGAGCCCCCGTGGGAAGCCTTGATGGTGACGTTGTCACCGGTCTTTTGCTTCCAGTACTTGGCGAAAGCCTTGTTGTAGTCGGCATAGAGTTCGCGCGTCGGGTCGTAGGAGACATTGAGCAGCGAAATATCCGCCGCCTGTGCCACGTGTGCGGCTTGTGCCAGCACCAGGGCGGCGGCGACCGATTTGATGATCTTCTTGAGCATATCCGTTCCCGCATGTTCTGTTGTTTTGGAGAACACAGGTTAATGAGCCGGCTGACCAAAAAGAACGAATACTTTCTTCTCTCGATATGCACAAAACAGATATGAAAGATCAGGGCGCAGCAACAAGACCACCGATCCATCTCGCCCAAGCCTTGCGTGCCGGGACGAGCGTGCGGAAATACCACCGTCCCACCCTCCCCGTCCGGCGCCACTTTGCGGGGGGATCGATGTTCCGGGTGAAGCTCCCGTCATTCAAGAAAAGCACGCTCGGACTTTTTGTTCTTTTCACATTGTGGTATAACCGTCATATTGCAACGCACCAGGCCGCGCCATGAAAAAAGAAGCTGCAGGCGAGACAGAACACATTTCCATCCAGGTCATCGAGCGCATGGTCTCGCTGCTCGACGCGCTGGCGGAGTATCCCGACCCGGTCAGTCTGAAGGAATTGTCGGCGGCGACCGATCTGCATCCGTCGACGGCGCACCGCATCCTCAACGATCTGGTGGTCAAGCGTTTCGTTGATCGCGTCGAGCCGGGTACCTATCGGCTGGGCATGCGTCTGCTGGAGCTGGGCAATATCGTCAAGAGCCGGCTGTCGGTGCGCGAGGCGGCGCTGGACTTCATGCGCGCCCTGCATCGCAAGACGCACCAGACGATCAACCTGTCGGTGCGCCAGGCGGACGAAATCGTATATATCGATCGCTCCTTTTCTGAGCGTTCCGGCATGCAGGTGGTGCGCGCCATCGGTGGCCGGGCGCCGCTGCACCTGACCTCGACCGGCAAGCTGTTTCTATCGGTGGATGATCCCAAGAACGTGCGCGCCTATGCCACCCGTACCGGGCTGGCCGGGCACAACAAGAATTCCATCACCGATCTGAGCAAGCTGGAGCGCGAACTGTCGATGGTGCGCGCGCTCGGCTACGCACGCGACAACGAGGAACTGGAGCTGGGCGTGCGCTGCATGGCCGCCGGCATCTGCGACGACAGCGGCAAGCTGGTGGCGGGCCTGTCGATCTCGGCACCGGCCGACCGCCTGCAGGATGAATGGGTGGATGACCTGGTGAGCACGGCCAGCCAGATTTCGTCGGCGCTGGGGTATCGCCAGGAGCGCGACTGAAGCTTCATGCTGCAGCTAATGGAAGAGAATGAAGAGAATGAAGAGAATGAAGAGAATGAAAGAGTATAAAAAAAGCGAACCCGCGGGTTCGCTTTTTTATTGGGAAAACGGAAGCAGAAATTAACCCTCGTCGGCCCGTACCATTTTTACGCGGGTCAGGTTGGGCTGGTCTTCCACCAGCCACTTGCGCATGCGCGTGGCATCGCCCACGTGAGACAGACGACCCTTGGAGTCCAGGAATACCATCACGATGGGGCGTCCCTCGATACGGGTGTACATCACCAGGCAGTGACCGGCTTCGTTGATGAAACCGGTCTTTTGCAGGCCGATGTCCCACTCCTTGTTGGAGGTCAGGCGGTTGGAGCTGTTGTACTGCATGGCGTGACCGCTGGGCTCGACCATGTACCTGGGATCGGTGGAGTACTGGCGGATGATCGGATAGTGATACGCCGCCACCACCAGCTTGGCCAGGTCGCGGGCGCTGGCCACGTTCTGGCTGGACAGGCCGGTCGAATCGACGTAATGGGTATCCATCATGCCCAGCGAACGGGCCTTGGCGTTCATCGCCGCCACGAAGGCCGGCAGGCCGCCCGGATAGTTGCGTCCCAGGGCCGAGGCGGCACGGTTTTCGGAACTCATCAGGGCAATGTGCAGCATGTCGTCGCGGCTGAGGGTAGCCCCCACGCGCAGGCGCGAGCTGCTGTGCTTCTCACGGTCGACATCGTCATCGGTGACGGTGAGCACTTCTTCCATGTTCTGGCGCGCTTCCACCACCACCAGTGCCGTCATCAGCTTGGTGACCGAGGCGATAGGCAGGGCGACTGAAGAATTCTTCTCGAACAGGACTTGCGAACTCGCCTCGTCGATCACCAGAGCGACATTGGAGCGCAGGGCCAAGGGATCAGGGGTGAGGTTCAGCCCGGCCAGGTCGCCCGCCGTCATCACCGGCGGCACCACCGGCACCGAAGGCGCGGCCGAGACACGCTGGTAGCTGATATGACGCTTGCCCTTGACCACACTGACCTTGCGAACCAGTTTTTCGCGGCTGTTCAGGGAGCCCTTGGCCACCGTCTTGCTGACGGCCTGGGCCGGGCGCTTGGCGACGACTTTCTTGGCCGGCGCTTTCCGGGCGGCATTGTTGACCGTCTGGGCGGCGGCAGGTGCCAAACCAGCGTGGATGAACAGTAGTGATGTGAAAATGGCCAGCGCTGATTTGATCATAGGTGGAACTCCCCCCAATTTACCCTGAAAGTACACAAGAGAAACGTTGACAGTGTAGCAAAATGCAGATTTTTCGCAAGAGAATTAAGACGTTAGCGCGTTTTTTTAAACGCGTTTCTATCTCCGCGACCGATACGGTGCCCCACACTTTTTCGGGATTTTCCTGCAATTTTGCCGGGTTGGTGCTCGATATTTTTCGATTTTTATCAAGCAATTCCCAGGCCAACGAAACGAATTGGCCGCCAGTGTAGCTGTCAGCTGCTTGTCACAATCGCGATAACAGACGGCAATAGCTGTCCCAGATATTCGCTTTACGATGTTCTGGAGTGAACGGATAACGGGGGAATGTCACCTGACGTTGACGCCCCGCCTGCATCGGCCAGGGGCCGGGCGGAGCGTCGGCAGAGGTCGGTTGATCAGGGCTTGCGCACATCCAGCATGACCACGTCGATGGAGAAGGAACAGGCCTGGTCCAGCGCGAAATAGTCCTTCACTTCAGCCGGAGCGGCCTGCCAGAGCGCGCGGATGGCGGTGATATGGTCTTGCGGAGTGCGCATGCGGGCCACCCAGGAGTCGAATTCCAGGCGCAGCTTCCAGGTCTTGTCGCTGGTGACGGCAAAACCGGCGGCCACCAGCAGCTTGCGCCAGGAGTGGAGGCTGATATTGCGGACGTGGGAGGTATCGCGCAGCAGCTCGATGGCCTGCACATAGGTATCGGCCAGGACATCGGCCGGGGCGGCGGTATCGATGACGATGAAGCGTCCGCCCGGCTTGAGCACGCGCAGCACTTCATCCAGGGCCTGCGGCAACTGACGCCAATGGTGGGCCGAGAAGCGGGTGCAAACCAGGTCGAAACTGGCATCGGGAAAATCCAGGCGGTCGGCGCTGCCCTGGCGTACCGCCAGATTGTCCAGGCCGCGCTCGGCGGCCGCGGTGGCGACGACGGCCAGCATCTCTTCGGACAGGTCATAGGCAATCACCTTCTCCACCACCGGCGCCACGGCAAAACTGGCGTGGCCGCCACCGCAACCCAAATCCAGCACCCGTGCGCCCGGCAGGGAAGCGGCGATCTGAGCCAGTTCCTGCAGGTCCGCGCCCTGGGCGTGGACGCTGCTGGTGAGATAGGCGGCGGCGGTAGTGCCGAACTGTTCGGTGACGACTTGCTGATGGCTGCGCATGGCGGGGCTCCGGGGCGATATGAAGGAAAACACAGCTGTGCTGTGGAGGAATCGCCAGTCTAGCGATTTCTTATCCTGTTACAAGTGAAGCATTTATACTATTACCCCGACCACCACCCTACCCGCCTCATGGAACCCGATCTCGCCCGCCGCGCCCTCGGCGACTTTCTCAAATCCCAGCGCGAACAGACCGCTCCGGCCCAGGCCGGCCTGCCGCACCTGGCCCACGGCCGCCGCCGCACACCGGGTCTGCGGCGCGAGGAAGTGGCACAACTGTGCGGCATCAGCGTGACCTGGTACACCTGGATCGAGCAGGGACGCACCGATTCGGTCTCGCCCCAGGCACTGGCGCGCATCGCCGATGCACTGCACCTGCCACGCGCCAAGCGTGCCTATCTGTTTGAACTGGCGGGCAAGAAAGATCCGGCCTTGCCGGAGCAGCAGGCGGCCACGGTGGTAGCGCCGGAAATCCTGGAGGTGGTCAGCCAGTTCCGCACCCCCGCCTATCTGCTGGATCGCTACTGCAATGCGGTGGCCTGGAATCCGGCCGCCCGCAAGCTCTTCACGGGCTGGCTGGATGGCCGGGAAAAGCCGCCCAATCTGCTGCGCTTCATGTTCTCCAGCCCGGCCGCACGTAGCTTGACGGTGCAATGGGAAGAGCGGGCGCGACGCCTGGTGGCGGAATTTCGGGCCGACAGCGCCAGCCTGCTGGATGATCCGGAACTGCTGGCGCTGGTGACGGAGTTGTCGGCGACCAGCCCGCTCTTCCAGCGGGCCTGGCATCTGCAGGATGTGGTCGAGCGCGAAGGCGGCGAGCGCCACTTCCAACATCCGCAACTGGGGGAGCTGCGCTATCACCAGGTCAATTTCCGCGTCGCCAACCGACCGGAGCTGAAGCTGGTGACGCTGATGCCGGCCAGCGCCGACTGAAGCAGGCCCGAGCTGCCTACTTGCGGACCACGAAGGCCACGCCGATCACGCCCACCAGCATGCCCAGCGCGCCGATGAGGCTGAAGGCTTCGCCAAACATCAGCCAGGCCATGATGGCCGTGGTCGGCGGCGTCAGGTACAGCAGGCTGGTGACGCTGGTGGCGGCACTGCGGCGGATCAACGCGAACAGCAGGAAGATGGCGCCAATGGACAGCGCCAGGATCGACCACAGCAGTGCGCCGATGAATTGCGGGGTCCAGTGGACGTTGCCGAGGTGCCAGTCCAACCCTTCGATGGCCACGGCAAAGGGCAGCACCACCACGATGGAGGCCATGAACTGGATCACGGTGCCGGTGCGCAGATCGAAGTGCGAGCAATACCGTTTCTGGTACAGCGTACCGGCGGTGATGCACAGCAAGGCGAACACGCACAGCGCAATGCTGGCGGTGGACAGGCCGATCAGGGAAATCTTGTTGGCCACCACCAGCCCCACCCCGCACAGCCCGAGGGCCAGGCCGACCCACTGCCGACCGCGCACCGATTCACCCAGCAAGGGGGCGGCGAACGCGGTCAGGATGGGTTGCAGGCCGACGATCAGAGCCGACAGGCCGGCCGGCATGCCGATCTTGATGGCACACCAGACACCGGCCAGGTAACCGGCCTGCAGCAGCACGCCGGCCACGGCGACATGGCGGATACGACCATGCGGCCAGGGGGCGCGAAACAGCAGTACCAGCGGCAACAGCACGACCAGCACACCGGTAAAGCGCAGCAGCAGGAAGGTCAGCGGTGGCGCATACGGCAGGCCGAACTTGGCCACGATGAAGCCGGTACTCCAGATCAGCACGAACAACAAGGGCACCAGGCTCATCAGGAGCTGGCGAGGCCGGCGGGCACCGGCGGCGGATTGCATCATTTCTTTTCCATCAGCGGGCGCACGCCGGTGCGCCCGGGTCATCTCATCGTTCGCTCCAGCGGGCGGCATGGAGGCTGGCGAGTCTTATCGTTTGTATATGGACAGCCACGGTCTGTTCGATATCTCTTCCGTAACCGCCCGCCATCGTAACCGCAACCGGGATTTTGTGCTCGTGGGCGTAGCCGAAGACAGTTTCGTCCCGCGCCGCCAGGCCCGCCAGGCTCAGTTTCATCTTGCCCAGACGATCCCCCTCGTGCGGGTCCGCGCCGGCCAGGTAGATCAGCAACTGCGGCGCGAAGCGCTGTTGCAGCGTATGCAGGGCCAGGCGCAGGGCTTGCAGGTAATCGGCGTCGCCCACGCCGTCGGGCAGGGCCACGTCGAGATCGCTCTGCTCTTTCTCGAATGGATAATTGTTCTGTCCGTGCAGCGACAAGGTGAATACGGATTCATCGCGCGCGAGTATCGAGGCGGTGCCATTACCCTGGTGCACGTCCAGATCGACAATGGCTACGCGCGCGGCACGACGTTCAGCCTGCATCAGTCGGGCCGCGATGGCAGCGTCGTTGAAGACGCAGAAACCGGCGCCATGATCGGCATAGGCATGATGGGTGCCGCCAGCCAGGTTGACGGCCAGGCCCTCGCTGAAGGCGGCGCGGCAGGCGGCGATGGTGGCGCCGGAAGACCGGCGCGAGCGTTCCACCATCTGCGGCGACCAGGGGAAGCCAATCTCGCGCTGCTCGGCAGATGTGAGTTGGCCAGCACTGGCACGGGCGATATAGTCAGGATGGTGCGCCAACGCCAGTTCGCCATCACTGGCAGGCTGGGCTTCGTGAAAATCCAGATCCGGTACGGCTGCCGCCGCGCCCTCACGGATCATCCGATACTTCACCATCGGGAAGCGGTGCCCCGGTGGCAAGGGCAAAACGAAGTGATCACTGTAGTAAGCCTTCACAATTTTTTCCCATCTTGTTTTCATGCTTGCCGCACCGCAACAAGAACGCTTGCTGCGCAGCGCAAACGATTGCGCGACGCGGAACGATAACCGCTTTTGATGCTGCAACGCAAAAGGTAGTCCGGAATGGCATCTCTTTTCAGAAAATCCTCAAAAATGCGCTAAGTCCTTGATTAGACTTGGATCAATTTTGAAGCGCTTTTCGTGATTCCCGCGCGATGAAACGTTTGACTTTATGCACGATTGAACTAGAATCCGTTTGTGCATCGCATCATATTCAAACAAGAAATTACATCGGAGATCCACCTTTCAACACTGATCGGTCCGTAAGCAATCACTGTCGCTGCCTTGTCATCAACCCATCAACGAGAAGGATGTTTCAACATGACGACCTACACCGAGCAATTTTCCGCTGCTGCCAAAGCCAACGCTGAAGCGCAAATCGCTTTGTTCAGCCAGCTGGCAAGCAAGACCTTTGAAGGCATGGAAAAACTGGTGGACCTGAACCTGAAGGCGGCCAAGTCCTCGCTCGAAGAAAGCCAGGCCGCAGCCCAGAAGCTGTTTTCGGCCAAGGATCCGCAGGAATTTTTCACTCTGACCAGCTCGCACGCCCAGCCGACGCTGGAAAAGTCGGTCGCCTATGGCCGTCACCTCAGCGGTATCTTCTCCAGCACCCAGGCTGAACTGACCAAGGCTGCCGAAGCCCAGATCGCCGAAGTCAACCGCAAGGTCGTGGCGATGATCGACGAAGTGGCCAAGAACGCCCCGGCTGGTTCCGAGCAGGCCATCTCCATGTTCAAGTCGGCCATCGGCAACATGAGCGCCGGCTACGAACAGTTCACCAAGAACGCCAAGCAGGCTGCCGAAGTGATGGAAGCCAACGTCACCAATGCCGTGGAACAGATGTCCCAGGCCGGTGCCAAGGTGACCCGCGCTGCCAAGAAGTAATCTTCGGGTTCGCCCGCAGAAAGCAATGCCCCGGTCTGGCCGGGGCATTTTTTTGACCTGCGTCTTCACCCGCGCTTGCCGTCGCCTCAGTTGCTGATCTGGAATTCGGCACGCAGCGCGCGCAAGCCTTCCTGCATCGTCTCGAAAGCCGGCTCCACCTGGGACGGGTCCCCCTTGACGCCCAGGTCGATGTGGCGGCGGGTCTGGTTGTCGCCCACGTGCGGCAGGCTGAACACCTTCACCAGCGGGAATTGCGCCTCGATGGCTTCCATCAGTGGCGTCAGGGTCGACTCCATCGCCTCGAACACCAGCATGGAGCGCTCGGCCCAGGCCTGGCGGTGGAACTGGTCGGCGTAATAGGTTTCCAGTACCCATTCGAACATCGGCCAGGCCATCACCGGGAAGCCCGGTGCAAAATAGTGCGCGCCGGTGCCGCTGGTGTTGTTGAGCCAGAAACCGGGGATCTTGTTGTAGGGGTTGGGAATGATGGAGGCGCCCTGCGGGAATTCACCCATCTTGAGACGATGCAGGTTGTCGGGGGCATTGAAGTCGGGCGTGGTGCCGGCTTCGCGGCCCATGTCGGCGATGCGCTCCTGGATCTTCTCCCTGGCCTCGGGGTGCAGGACCACCGGTACGCCCAGCGCCGCCGCGGCACACTGGCGGGTATGGTCGTCGGGCGTGGCACCGATGCCGCCGGTGCAGAACACCACGTCGCCACTGGCCAGGGTGCGCTTCAAGGTGGCGGTGATGCGCTCGGGGTCGTCGCCGAGGTACTCGGCCCAGGACAGTTGCAGTCCGCGCTGGCCGAGCAACTCCAGGACCTTGGGAAAATGCTTGTCAATACGGCGGCCCGAGAGGATCTCGTCGCCGATGATGATGAGTCCGAATGCCATGAGTCTGTCTGCCCGAAAGGTTGATGAAACACTGCGCCGATTATGCCCGATTCAGGCCGCGGACGGATCGCCCTGCCCCGCCTTCGTCTCAGGCAGACGCCATCAAACCAGGGTCAAGGTGGCGTCAACGTGGCGTCACATCGATGACGTCCACCTGCGCTGGAGCATCGGGCGCCTGGCCGCTGCGGTAGCGCAGCAGCGCTTCCAGGCAGTAGAACTGGAACCACAAGCCGGTGAAGACGAACACCACCACATACAGCCAGATCGCCACCGCCGCCAGCGCGGGCAGCAGAATCACCGACAGCACCCCGCCCAGCCACAGCAGCGTGGGCGCCGCGCCGAGCGCACCGGCGATGGTGCCCACGGCCAGCAGCGGCCAGCGATGCAGGTGCAGCACGGCACGCCGTTCTTCGGTGCTGGCGTAGTCGGCCAGGGTGTCATAGGCCATCACCCGATAGGTCAGCCAGCCCCACAGCAGGGAATGGATCACGAAGGCCAGCGGCGGGATCAGGAATACCCAGATCGTGGCCAGCCACAGCACCGTGAAGACGGCGAAGCACCACAGCGAAGTCCAGAGACTGCCGGCTACGCTGCCGCCATGGCGCTTGTCCAGCATGGGATAGTGGCGGGTACCGATATGGCGGGCGATGGCCGGGATGGTGAACAGGCCCACGAATACCAGGGCGGTAAGGATCATCAGGGGCAGCAGCGTCCACATGGCCAGCAATGGCACCAGCACCGTCTTGAGCGCCCCCATGCCGAACCAGGCCAGCATGCCGCCGATCTCGCCGAACATGCCATGCGAGACGAAGTAGCCCTGCAGCCAGTCGATGATGGGTTGCAGCCCCAGCCACAGGCACACCGCCCACAGACCCAGCGACACCACGAAGGGGAGCGCCGTCAGCCAGAGCATGCGGATATGCAGCTGCGCCAGCAGGGCGCGCCCGAAGGAGGCGATGAAAAGACGCATCAGCGGGGCTTCCTGCGGGTCAGTTCGACCAGGCGTTTCAAGCCCAGCCACTGCTGTGCCCAGAAGCCGCGTCCGTAGTCGCGGCCCTTGCCGGCCGGTGGCGGCAGCTGGTCGCGCACGCCGGTCATGGCGAAGCTCTGGCTGAAATGGGCGGTACGGAAGAGCAGGTCCCAGATCGATAGCAGCACCCCGAAGTTGTGTCCGCCCAAGGAGTTGCGGCCCCGGCTTTCATGCCCCACACCGATGGCGTGATGGGTGCGATGGAAGCGCGGCGACACCAGCAGGTATTCGCCCAGGCGGCCGAAGTGGATGCGCACGTTGGCATGCTGCAGGCTTTGCAGCATGCGCGAGAGCGAGATGAGCAGGATGTACTGCGAGGGTTCCACACCAATCACCAGGGCGATGAGACCGAAGATGATGTCGTGCACCAGGTTGTCCAGCATATGGTTGCGGTCGTCGCTCCACAGGTTCATGTTCTGCTGGCTGTGGTGCAGGCTATGCAGCGCCCACATCCAGCGCACATTGTGCTGGGCCCGGTGGTAGAGGTATTCAAACAGGTCCAGCACCACCATGTAGAGCAGGAAGCTGACCAGGGCGCGATCGGTTACGCCAGGCCAGATCTGGTCGAGATTGAAAGTGCCCCAGCCTTCCAGGTGCAGGGCGTCCTGAAGATAGGACAGCGTCGGATCCAGCAGCAGGAAGGCGAGGATGGGAATGATGCCCAGGCGCTGCAGCACGGTGTAGATGAAATCGTTCCAGCGCGCGCGCGGGTCGGTGATGGGATGGACCGGGATCATGGACTCCAGCGGGCGCAGAATCAGGAACAGGATCACCAGTTCACAGAGGCCCACCAGGACGAATTCGGTGCCGGTGAAGGCTTCCTCGACGAATTCGCCCATGCCGGTGAAGAACACCAGCGGTTGTACCAGGGTCTCGAAGAGCCAGCCCTGGACGGTGGCAAAGAGGTCGGAAATGGTCTGGATCATGGATAGCATGGATTCGGTAAGACGGTGCCGGCAGCAGCTCCCCTCCCCTGGGCCGGCGCCGGCTTGGACTGACGTGCGGGCTCAGTGTTCCTTGGCGGCGGCAAACAGGTGTCGGTAGGACGGATGATCGCGCAGGGTGGCAAAGCAGAACCCCTTCTGCTCCAGCCCGCTGATGAGCGGCTCCAGCACGGCTGGCGCCCACGGATCCTGGCGCGACCAGATGCCCATATGGGCCAGGAAGATATCACCATCCTTGAGTCCGGCGAGCGCTTTCTTCAACAGCATCTCGTTGGGAAACCTGTCGCTGGGCAGTTCATCGCCCGAAAAACCGGCCGGGGCCCAGGCCACGTGGGCATAGCCGCAGGCCTGTCCGGCCTTGAGCAGGTTGGGCGTCAGCCGTCCCCCGGGCGCCCGCCAGAGCGGATCGAGCTTGTGGCCGGTCAGTTGCTGGAAACGCTGGTCGACGCGCTTCATTTCCTCGCAATACTGGGCCGGCGTCCACTGTAGCTTCTTGCCGGCCTGGGCACCGAATTGCGGCCGCACCTCGATGCGACCTTCGGGCAGGTCGCGCAGCACGTAGACATGGTCGAAGGTATGTGTACCGAAGGCGTTTCCCTCGGCCACCAACCGCTTCCACAAGGGCGCCCAGGCAGGGTCGAGGGAATAGTCGCCGTGGATGGTCTTCTCGTTGGCGAGGAAGAAGGTGGCCTTGATATGGTGGCGCAGCAGGGTCTGCTCGATCAGCTCGGCCTGGGACTGGCTGCCGGTATCGAAGGTGAGATAGATCCTGCCCTTGCAGGCGGGTGCTTGCGGGCTTGCCGGTTGCGCAACGGCCTGCCCTGCCGCCAGGATGGCGAAGAGGAACAGGCCGCGCAGGGAGGGATTGACAGGACGCAGTGTCATCGGTCGGTCCTCCTGGCTGAGCAAGGCATTACAGGTCCGGGGCGCGGTTGTAGAGGTAGATGCCATGCGGCGAGCGGCCCACCGGAATCACCTTGGTCACCGAGCGGCTGGCCAGGTCGATCACGGCGACCTTCTTGCTCCAGCGCAGGGTGGTCCACATGGTCTTGCCATCGGCGGTCACTTCCATGCAGTCCGGCCCCCCGGGGACCTTGATGGTGCCGACGTTTTCCAGCGTCGTCATGTCGACCACGCTGATGGTATTGGCCACGCGGTTGGAAACATAGACGTAGCGCTTGTCACCCTGGCCACGGAAGTTGTGGGCGCCGACGCCAGTCTTGATCTTCTTGACCATCTTCTGGGTGCGCCAGTCGATCACCTCGACATAGTCGCTGCCCATGATGCCCACCATCAGGTACTTGTTGTCGGGGGTCATGATGATGCCGGCCGGCAGCTTGCCTACCGGCATGGTCCACTTGACCTGCTGGGTGGCCAGGTCGATGGCGCTGATCTGGTCGCTGCCCTGCTGGGTCACGAAGGCGGTAGTGCTGGCATTGTCAAAGGCGATGTGGCTGGGGGTCCGGGCCAGCGGGATGCGCCTGGACAGCTTCAGGTCGTGGCCGTCATAGCTGTAGACATCGACACGGTCCAGGCGCAGGCCGGTGGCGACGAACCACTTCTGGTCGGGGCTGAAGCCGATCTGGTAGGGATCGATGATGTCGCGCAGCTTGCGCTGCACGGCACCGGTCCTGGGATCGAGGAACAAGAGCTGGTTGCCGGTGGCGCTGGCCACGATCAGCGACTTGTTGTCCGGGGTGGCCATCAGGTGGTGCGGTTCCTTGCCCACAGAGAAGGTCGACAACTCCTTCTCGCCGGTTTCGTCCAGCAGCGACACCGATGCGTCACCGGAATTGAGCACCACCACCACATTGGCATGGGCCGACACGGCCAAGATCGCCGAGACGCATGCTGCGCGGAAGGAAAGGGATAAAAGTTGGCTGAATCGACGCAACATGACGAACTTTACTCAAAAATGCCTGATCTATCGTGGCCCTAGGGCACGTCCTCGCTTCTTAACGCTGGCTGACACGTTCCCGCTGACAGCCCACTGAGGCAATATGAAAAATTTCTAGATTTTTGGTTTACACTGCCTGCCGATCCGGTCGCATGATGCGCCGGGGCGGCCTGAAAGCCAGTCGCAGCACGCCTGCGGCACCTGATGCACGAGCTGGTGCGCAAGATGTTTCCGGTGGACATCCTGCGTCCTCAGCTTCGGTCAGGATACGGACGATCCGGCTGCCAACCCATCCCCTCACCGAAAGGAAACCGATGTCCACGATCACGACAGCTTCCGGGCTGCAATATGAAGAAATCAACGTTGGCGCTGGCGATGAAGCCAAGGCCGGCAGCCACGTCAGCGTGCACTACACCGGCTGGCTGCAAAATGCAGACGGCAGTGCCGGCAGCAAGTTTGACTCCAGCAAGGACCGCAATGACCCGTTCGCGTTCCCGCTGGGTGCCGGCCACGTCATCAAGGGCTGGGATGAAGGCGTTCAGGGCATGAAGGTTGGCGGTATCCGCAAGCTCATCATTCCGGCCGGCCTGGGCTATGGCGCCCGTGGCGCAGGTGGCGTGATTCCCCCGAATGCTACCCTGATCTTCGAAGTCGAACTGCTGGCCGTCTGAGCCTGAGGGAGGAGAGACATGAGCACCCTGCAAGAACAGTTCGAAGCCGCCGTCGCAGAATCCAAGACCCTGCCCGAGCGTCCCGACAACATGACCCTGCTGAAGATGTACGGTCTCTACAAGCAGGGCAGCAATGGCGACGTCCAGGGCGAACGCCCCGGCATGACCGACTTTGTGGCCCGCGCCAAGTTCGACGCCTGGGCCGCGCTCAAGGGCAAGCCACAGGCCCAGGCGCAGCAGGAATACATCGACATCTTCAATGAACTGAAGGGTTGATGCGGTCACGACGGCGGCCTCATCCAGAGGCTCCGTCTGCCGAAGAAGAAACGGGCGCACCTGGGATCAGGTGCGCCCGTTTTGCTTCAGGGCCGGGCTTGCTGGCCGCATCAGCGCGCAGCCACGTCGGGATTGAGCAGATTGGGCGGACGCTGGCCCGACAGCGCCGCAATCAGGTTATCGGCCGCACAATTGGCCATGGCCAGGCGCGTGGGCGTGGAGGCGCTGGCAATGTGCGGAGTCAGCACGACGTTGCTCAGGGTGAGGAATTCGGGCTTGAACGCCGGTTCATTCTCGAACACATCCACCCCGGCCGCCGCGATGCGGCCTTCGCGCAGGGCGGCGATCAGTGCCGCGTCATCGACGATGCCGCCGCGCGCGATGTTGGTGAGCGTGGCGGTCGGTTTCATCAAGGCCAGCTCGGGGGCGGCGATGGTGTGATGCGTCTGCTTCGAGTAGGGCAGCACCAGCACCACGTGGTCCGCCTGTTGCAGCAATTCTTCCTTGCTGACGTAGCGGGCGTTGTTGGCGCGCGCTTCCAGCTCGGGGGTCAGGCGGGAACGGTTGTGGTACAGCACCTGCATGTCGAAGCCCAGCGAACGGCGGGCGATGGCCTGGCCGATACGGCCCATGCCGATGATGCCCAGCGTGGCGCCGTGGATGTCGGGGCCGACGAAGCTGTCATAGCTCCACTTCTTCCACTGGCCGGCGCGCAGGAAGTGCTCGGATTCGGTGATGCGGCGCGCCGCCGCCATCATCAGCGCCCAGCCGAAGTCGGCAGTGGTTTCATTCAATACATCGGGCGTATTGGTGGCCATGACGCCGGCCTGGGTGGCGGCAGCCACATCGATATTGTTGTAACCCACGGCCATGTTGCAGACCGCCTTGAGTTGTGGATTGGCAGCGAAGAGCGCAGCCGTCACCGGTTCGCTGGGAGTGGTGAAGAGGCCATCCTTGCCGCGGGCCTTGGCCAGCAGCTCATCGGCAGTGTAGATGCGGTCATCCTGGTTGGATTCGACCTCGAAGTGCTGTTCCAGGCGGGCCAGGACTTCAGGGAAGACGGCGCGGGCGACGAAGATCTTGGGTTTCATGCGGGGTCTCGTGGTCTGGTTTTCGTTATCGGAAGGGGTGAAACACTCAGAAGAACAGGAAGCTCATGACGATGAACAGCGGCACCAGGATGCCCGCCGACCACGCCATGTAGCCGAAGAAGCTGGGCATGCGGATGCCGCGCTCCTCGGCGATGGCCTTGACCATCATGTTGGGCGCATTGCCGATGTAGCTGTTGGCCCCCATGAAGACCGCGCCGGCGGAGATGGCCGCCAGCGTCGAGGCCAGCGGCCCCATCAGTTCCCGTGCATCGCCGGAGGCAGTGTTGAAGAACACCAGGTAGGTCGGCGCATTGTCCAGGAAAGACGACAGCAAGCCTGTCATCCAGAAGTACATCACATCATCCGGCTTGCCATCAGGCCCCGTGACGGCGCGTACCACGGCGGCAAAGGCGCCGTGCTCGCCTGCGCGCAGCATGGCGATCACCGGGGCGATGGTCAGAAAGATGGCGGCAAAGAGCTTGCCCACTTCCAGCATCGGTCCCCAGCCGAATTCATTGCCGCTGCGTGCCGTCTTCGGCGTCAGCCATAGCGAAAGCAGAATCACCACCAGCAAGGCGCCATCGCGCAGCAGGTTCTGCCATTCCAGCGGCGTGCCCAGCAATTCGGTGGCCACGCCCGGTTTCCACAGGCCGCTCATGAGCACCAGGCCGACCACGGCCCCCAGCAGCAGGAAATTGAGCTTGCCCTCCAGCTGCAGCGCCGAGTCGGGCGTGGGATCGAACGGGCGACGCTCTTCGCGGTTGAGGTAGAAATGGCGGTCCAGCAGATAGAACACCAGCAGCAGCGCGCCGCACAGGAAGGCCATCGGCCCCAGCAGGTGGCGCGCGGTCCAGAAGAAATCGACCCCCTTGAGGAAGCCCAGGAACAACGGCGGATCACCCAGCGGCGTGAGCGAGCCGCCGGCATTGGCGACCAGGAAGATGAAGAACACCACCACGTGGACCGTGTGCTTGCGATCGTCATTGGCGCGGATGAGCGGGCGGATGAGCAGCATGGCCGCGCCCGTGGTCCCCATGATGCTGGCCAGCAGCGTGCCCAGCGCCAGCAATCCCGTATTCAAGGCGGGCGTACCATGCAGGTTGCCGCGCACGCAGATGCCACCGGCCACGGTGAACAGCGCCGTCAACAGGATGATGAAGGGCAGATATTCCGCCACCAGTGCATGCACGCTGATGGCCAGCGCCGCATGCGCACCGTGCGCGGCGGCAAAGGGCAGCAGGAAGGCCAGCGCCCAGGCTGCGGCGACCTTGCCGAAATGGTGATGCCACAAACGCGGTGCCAGCAGCGGCAGCACGGCAATGGACAGCAGGACACCGGCAAAGGGCAAGGCCCAGGCCAGCGAGAGAACGGCACCATCCAGCTCGGCACTCCATCCCGGCAGGGGAAGCAGCGCAGCCACGATGGCAAAGAGGGCGGGGGCAGTCGGTCGTGTCAGCAAATGTGGTCCTGATGGGATGCAGATGAATAAACTCTTCGGGACAGCTGCCGGCGCAGGCCATCCCGAGGGGTCACACTATAGCAGCCGACCTGCCGCGCGCACGCAAAAACGCCCGAGTGGAAAAACTTTCAGGTATCGTTCAAATCCGGTCAAGCCTTGATCTGGAACACCTGGCGCAGATAATTCACATAGGCCGGGTCGTCGCACATGTTCTTGGACGGCGTATCGGACAACTTGGCCACCGGCTGGCCGTTGCAGCGAACCATCTTCATGACGACCTGCAAGGGCGTATAACCGAGGTCATTGGTCAGATTGGTCCCCACGCCGAAGGCCACCTTGGCGCGATCCTTGAAGCGCAGGTAGAGCGCGCGCACCTTGTCGAAATCCAGGCTGTCAGAGAACACCAGCACCTTGCTGGAAGGGTCGACGCGATTGTCGCGATAGTGCTGGATCAGGCGCTCGCCCCACTCGAAGGGATCGCCCGAATCATGGCGCGCACCATCGAAGAGCTTGCAAAAGTACATGTCGTAGTCGCGCAGGAAGGCATCCATGCCATAAACGTCCGAGAGCGTAATGCCGAGGTCGCCGCGATACTCGCGCGCCCACATCTCGAAGGCGAAGGTCTGCGAATCGCGCAGGCGCGGCCCCAGCGCCTGGCAGGCCTGCAGGTATTCGTGGGCCATGGTGCCCAGCGGAGTCAGGTCGTGCTGCATGGCGTACATCACGTTGGAGGTGCCAGCGAAGTGGCTCCCCATGTGCTGCTTCATCTCGTCGATGACTTCGGCATGCCAGCTGCGCGAGAAACGGCGGCGGGTGCCATAGTCGGCAATCTTGCAGCCGGCCAGTTCGGCATCATCGGTGATGACCGACATCTTCTTGCGCAGGCGCGCCCTGCCCTCTTCCAGGTCCGGCGAACGCTGGGTGGCGCGGAAATACACTTCATTGACGATGGCCAGCACCGGCACCTCGAACATGATGGTGTGCAGCCACGGCCCCTTGACCTGGATGTCGATCTCGCCATTGCCGGCCGGATCAGGCTGAACGGTGATGTACTTTTCGTTCAGGTGGAACAGGTCGAGGAAATCGACGAAGTCGCTCTTGATGAAGCGCAGGCCGCGCAGATAGTTCAGCTCCTCTTCCTTGAAGCGCAGCCGGCAGAGTGCGGCGATCTCCGCACGGATCTCGTCGACGTAAGGGGTCAGATCGATGTGCTCGTTGCGGCATTTGAACTTGTATTCGACCTGGGCGCCGGGGAAGTGATGCAGAACCACCTGCATCATCGTGAATTTGTACAGGTCGGTGTCGAGTAGGGATGTGATGATCATGAAGTCCGGATGCGGACAGGCCGCATGCTGCCATGTTGATGGTCCACGTGCATGGCGGGCCGCCCCGGAGCGGTCCGCACGATGCGTTGGCCACGCCCTGAAGCGTCGCGACCGCTATCTTAACCGAGATCGCCCAAGGCAAAGCCCCCTGCCCTGAGGGGGCTTTGCGGTGTGGATGCGGTGCGAAAGCGCGACTTACCTGCCCGCCGAAGCCGGACGCCGTGTGCGTACGTAGGTCGGTGGCGGCAGGTAGGGCGTACCGTCCAGGTAGCGCCATTGGCGCATCGTGCTGCGACCGTCCTTCTGCGAGACCAGACCGATGAAGGCCCCCATCGAGGCTTGCTGGTCCAGTGCGCGCAAGCTCAGCTCACCCAGCGGCGAAGACCAGCGCAGGCCGCGCAACGCGTCCAGCAGCGCGTCTCCTGGCGCGCCCTCGCTTTTCTTCAGACCGCCTGCAATGGCCATCATGGTGCTGTAGCCAATGAGCGCCGACAATTGCGGCGGCTCGCTGAATTTCTTCAGATAGGCATCCAGGAAGCGCTGGTGCTCGGGCGTATTGATCTGGTCCCAGGGGTAGCCGACGGCGACCCAGTCGTGGATCGCTTCACTCTGCCCGGGCTCCACGATTTGCCCAACGGGCGAGGTCATCGACACCACCTGCACGCCCTTGAACAACTGCTGGTCATTACCTGCCTGCACGAATTTTTGCAGGTCTTCGCCGAAGGTGGCGTTGAAGATGCCATCCGGACGCGATTGACGGATCGCCCGTACGACGTCATCGGCCTTGATCTTGCCCAGCGCCGGCCACTGGTCGCTGACGAATTCCACATCCGGACGCGCCTGCTTCAACAGCATCTTGAAACTGGCCACCGCGCTCTGGCCGTATTCATAGTTGGGCGCCACCATGGCCCAGCGTCGGCCCGGCATGCGCGCGGCTTGTTCGGCCAGCATCGCGGCCAGCATGTAGGTGGAGGGACGTACGCGGAAGGTGTAGCGATTGCCCTTGTCCAGGGTCACGGCATCGGAGAGTGCATCACCCACCACCAGCACGGTCTTGCTGCGGGCGGCCTGGCGCGCCACCGCCAGGGCCACGTCGGAGGGCATGGTGCCGGTCAGCACTTGCACATGCTCCTTGCTGACCAGTTCGCGTGCATTGCGGGCAGCCTGGTCGGCATCGCCCTCATCGTCACGGCTGATCATCTGCAAGGGATGACCGTGGATGCCGCCGGACTCGTTGATCTGCTCCAGCGCCAGTGCCAGGCCGTTGCGGTAGGCTTGTGCGGCAGCCGCGGCGTGTGCCTGGCTGTTGATCTCGCCGATGAGGATAGGCTCGGCAGCACCGGCGGCCAGTGGCAGCGCCAGCGCAACGGTCACCGCCAGCCTGCCCAGCAGGGCCGGCAGCAGGGAAAGACGGAATCGGGGGGAGGACTGGGGGCCTGCAGCGTTCACGCCGGAACTTCCTTGTATTGATGTGCGGTAAGCCGCGTCCTGTCGGCGGACCTGCTCCATGGGCTGGAGCGGCAGGCCACGGGACCCTGGCGACGGCTGGGCTTATCGCGCGCTTGTTTATTTACTTATACGTAATCTGTATAAGCCTCATTTGTGGGAAAAATCGAATTACCTTAAAATACAAGGCTTTGCGGCGGGTTGCGCAGCGGCATCTCGAAAGCCTTCAAGGGCCTCCTCCAGGCGTCCACAAGACGCCAGATACCGGCAAAAGCACCTCAACAAAGGTTGACCAGCCGCAACATGATTTTAACCGTGCCATATTGCCATCAATTGCGGCGCAGTTAGCCATCGGTTTGAAGAAATTTTACAGATAGGACAGTTATGACCCACGTTGTCACCGATTCCTGCGTCCGTTGCCGCTATACGGATTGTGTGGATGTTTGCCCGGTGGATTGTTTCCGCGAAGGCCCCAATTTCCTCGCGATTGACCCCGATGAGTGCATCGACTGCGCCGTCTGCGTGGCCGAGTGCCCGGTCAATGCGATCTACGCGGAAGAAGACGTGCCGGCTGACCAGCAGCAGTACATCGCCCTGAACGCCGATCTGTCCCGCAACTGGCCCTCCATCACCAAGACCAAGGCACCGCTGCCGGAAGCCGAGGAGTGGAAGGACAAGACCGACAAGCTGCAATACCTGCAGCGCTGATTCCTGCGGAGAATCAAGCGGACCGGGCCTGACCCGGTCCACAATGGCGGTTGCGCATCCAGCCCGGCAGCTTCATCGCCCACGCCAGATGCGCAGCCGTTTGCATTTGGCCGCCGGCAACAACCCTGAGAGCCGCATGGTCGGGCCTGCCCCACGCTTGGTCGACCCGTTGCGCTCGGTTCAGCACCTTGCGGCAGCTTGCAGCATCTCTTTACCTGGCCTCTCCCCCTGCCAGCGGCTCCGCCGCCAGCCCGCGCGCAGCGCTTCGGGGAAAAGCCGCCCTACTGATCTGATCTACTGAAACAGGAATATCAAGAAATCATGGAAAACAATGTCCAGACTGCGGCAGTCAACGGTGTCATCGATGCCGATGCCGTCATCATCGGCGCCGGCCCGGTGGGCCTGTTCCAGGTATTCGAACTCGGCCTGCTGGAAATCAAGGCGCACGTGATCGATTCGCTGCCCGTGGTCGGCGGCCAGTGCGTGGAGCTGTATCCGGACAAGCCCATCTATGACATCCCCGCCGTGCCCGTCTGCACCGGCCAGGAACTGACCGACAACCTGTTGAAACAGATCGAGCCCTTCTCGCCGACCTTCCACCTGGGCCAGGAAGTGACCCTGGTGAACAAGCGCGAAGATGGCCGTTTCGACGTCGAAACCTCCACCGGCACCAAGTTCATCACCAAGACCATCTTCATCGCCGCCGGCGTGGGCTCGTTCCAGCCGCGCACCCTGAAGGTCGAAGGCATCGAACAGTTCGAAGGTTCGCAGGTGTTCTACCGCGTCAAGGACCCGGCCCTGTTCGAAGGCAAGAACATCGTCATCTGCGGCGGCGGCGACTCCGCGCTGGACTGGGCGCTGAACTTCGTGGGCAAGGCTGAATCGGTGATCCTGCTGCACCGTCGTGAAGAATTCCGTGCCGCCCCGGCTTCGGTGGCCAAGATGAAGGAACTGTGCGAACAGTATGAAATGCAGCTCCTGATCGGCCAGGTCACCGGCACCGAGATCAAGGATGGCAAGCTGGCCGAAGTCAAGGTCACCGGCGCCGACGGCGTCACCCGCCGTCTGCCGCTGGACATGCTGCTGGTCTTCTTCGGCCTGTCGCCCAAGCTGGGCCCGATCGCCGAGTGGGGCCTGGAAATCGAGCGCAAGCAGCTCAAGGTGATGGATACCGAGAAGTTCGAGACCAACGTCCCGGGCATCTTCGCCGTGGGCGACATCAACACCTATCCGGGCAAGAAGAAGCTGATCCTGTCGGGCTTCCACGAAGCCGCGCTGGCTGCCTTCGGCGCTGCGCCCTACATCTTCCCGGAAAAGAAGATCCACATGCAGTACACCACCACCTCGCCCAAGCTGCACAAGATCCTGGGCGTGGAAAGCCCGGTGTTCGACTGATTTATTGGTCGTAACATCATCAGCGCCGCTGCAAGCGGCTTGCAGAGCCCCCGTCCGGTACGGGGGCTTTTCATTTATGAAGGTTTTTGCAGAAACCTGTGGGACTGGCACCACTGGTCTGACCAGCAAGCGGGGCGTAAGGCAAAGCATGCTATGCTACTGCGTCGCAACAAGGAAGAAGTTGACAAGTTAAACACAATATGAACTTTGTCAGCCGATGATCGTCGCCAAACGTTTGTGGCACATGCTTGCTGCGCACCTGGTCCGGGTTATCCGCCCGGACGGGAAAGCCAGCCGGTGCTTGTATAAAGGTCAGCTATGCTTTATCAACTGCATGAACTCAATCGCGCGTTCCTGAACCCCATGATGCAATGGGCCGAAACCTCGGCCAAACTGTTCTCGGACCCGGTTTCCCCGCTCGCTCACACCCCCTTCTCGCAACGCATTGCCGCCGGCTATGAGCTGTTGTATCGCCTGTCCAAGGAATACGAAAAGCCGCAATTCAACATCGGCGAAGTCGCTGTCGATGACAAGCCGGTCGGCATCACCGAGGAAGTGGTCGAAACCAAACCCTTCTGCCGCCTGATCCACTTCAAGAAGGACCTGTCGGCCCGCCAGAGCGCCGCGTTGAAACAGCCCACCGTGCTGGTGGTAGCGCCCCTGTCCGGCCACCATTCCACCCTGCTGCGCGAGACCGTCAGGGCGCTGCTGCAGGAACATGACGTCTTCATCACCGACTGGACCGATGCGCGCATGGTTCCGGTCGAACAGGGTGACTTCCACCTGCACGATTATGTTTATTACGTGCAGGACTTCATCCGCACCCTCGGTCCGGACGTGCACGTGATCTCGGTCTGCCAGCCCACCGTACCGGTACTGGCGGCCATTTCGCTCATGGCCAGCGCCAACGATCCCAAGCTGCCCAAGAGCATGACCATGATGGGCGGCCCCATCGATGCCCGCAAGTCGCCCACGGCGGTCAACGACCTGGCCACCGAAAAGCCCTTCTCCTGGTTCGAAAACACGGTGATCTACAGCGTACCGGCCAACTACCCCGGCTTTGGCCGCAAGGTCTACCCCGGCTTCCTGCAACATGCCGGCTTCGTGGCCATGAACCCGCGCCGTCACGCCCAGAGCCACTGGGATTTCTACATGCACCTGCGCGATGGCGACGATGCCTCGGCCGAGGAACACCGCAAGTTCTACGATGAGTACAACGCCGTGCTGGACATGCCGGCCGAGTTCTACCTGGAAACCATCAAGGTAGTGTTCCAGGACTTCAATCTGGCCCGTGGCACCTGGGAAATCGAAGGCCAGCTGGTACGTCCGCAGGACATCAAGTCGGTCGCCCTGTTCACCATCGAAGGCGAGTTGGACGACATCTCCGGCTCCGGCCAGACCCAGGCGGCCCAGGAACTGTGCAGCAGCATACCGAAGTCGCGCAAGCAGCACTTCACCGTGCCCAAGGCCGGCCACTACGGGATCTTCTCGGGCCGTCGCTGGCGCGAGATCGTCTGCCCCAAGATCGGCGAATTCATCCGCGCCAACGCGTAAGTACCGCCATCACGGCAAGAACGGCGCCCCGTCCCGACGGTGGCGCCGTTTTGCTTTGAGCTGCCGGCATGACTTGGCGGCGGTTTGGCCGGATAATAGCGCCCTTATTCCGTTGAACTGCCTGACCGCCGTGCCGCCATCCGCCACCACCGCGTCCGCCACCCTGGCCGACCGCCTCGAAGACCTGCTGCCGCAAACCCAATGCACCAAGTGCGGTTATCCGGCTTGCCGTCCCTATGCCGAAGCCATGGCCGAAGGCCGCGCTGCGTACAACCAGTGCCCGCCGGGCGGTGCCGAAGGCGTAGCGCGGCTGGCGCAATTGCTGGGCCAGCCGGTGATCCCCTTGAATCCCGCCCACGGCAGCGAGCAGCCACGCCGTGTCGCGGTGATCGATGAAGCCATCTGCATCGGCTGCACGCTCTGCATCCAGGCCTGCCCGGTCGATGCGATTGCCGGTGCGGCCAAGCAGATGCACACCGTCATCGAATCGCTGTGCACCGGCTGTGATCTGTGCGTGGCGCCCTGCCCGGTCGACTGCATCAACATGGTCGAGGCCACGCCCGGTCGCACCGGCTGGCAGGCATGGAGCCAGGAGCAAGCCGACGCCGCCCGTGCGCGCCACGACTGGCGCACCTTGCGCCTGAAGCGCGAGAAGGAAGAAAACGACGCCCGCCTGGCTGCCAAGGCCGCCGCCAAGTTGAAGGAAGTGGAAGCGGCCGCGGCCGGCACGCCCGAGGAACAAGCCGAACTGGCCCGCAAGAAAGCCATCATTCAGGCCGCCATGGAGCGCGCGCGCCTGAAGAAACTGCAAGCCGAACAAGCCAGCCCCCCGACCGGACGCGAACAGCCATGAACCCGACCAAACGCCGCGAGATCTTCGAGCGCCTGCGCCAAGCCAATCCCACCCCCACCACCGAACTGGAATACACCACCCCGTTCGAACTGCTGATCGCCGTGCTGCTCTCGGCCCAGGCCACCGACGTCTCGGTCAACAAGGCCACGCGCAAGCTCTATCCGGTGGCCAACACGCCCGAGGCGATCTACCGCCTGGGGGTGGAGCAGCTCATGCCCTACATCCAGACCATCGGGCTGTACCGCACCAAGGCCAAGAACGTCATCGAGACCTGCCGCATCCTGATCGAGCAGCACGGCGGCGCGGTACCGGAGTCGCGCGAGGCACTGGAAGCCTTGCCCGGCGTGGGCCGCAAGACCGCCAACGTGGTCCTGAACACGGCCTTCGGCCATCCCACCATCGCGGTGGACACGCACATCTTCCGGGTCTCCAACCGTACCGGCATTGCACCAGGCAAGGACGTGGACGAAGTCGAACGCAAGCTCATCAAGTTCGTCGCGCCCGAATTCCGCCAGGATGCGCACCACTGGTTGATCCTGCATGGCCGCTACACCTGCATCGCGCGCAAGCCCCAGTGCTGGAATTGTCTGATCGCCGACCTGTGCGAATTCAAGCAGAAAACGCCACTTCCAGCCAAGGGCGTGTGAACGGGCCCTAGCGAGGAAGCCCGTTCAGACGGGCGATGGGCACCCAGCGCTGGTCCTGAACTTCATAGAGGGTAAAAGTCGGGTTGAGCAGGTCGCCTTCCTCGTTGAAGGCGACCGGTCCGCTCACGCCCTCAAAGCGCAGGCGGTGCATGGCGCGGGCAATCACCTCCGGATCGGTGCTGCCGGCATGGCGCAGACCGAGGATGATGGATTGCGCCGCCTCATAGGCAAAGACCGCATAGAGGTCGATTTCCGAATCGAAGGCATCGATGTAGCGCTGGCGGAAATGCCGCCAGCCCGGCATCTTGTCCTGCGGCGGACCGGGTTCCAGCACCAGCGCCCCGTTGGCATCGGGTCCGGCGCGCATGAGGAAGGGCAAGCCCAGCGTACCGGGCGAGGTCATCAGGCGCGCCTCCAGTTTCAATCGACGGATGGATTTGGCCAGCACGCCTGCCTGCCAGTCCAGTCCGCCGAAGAAAATCAGGTCCGGCTTCAGGCTGCGGGCCTGCAGCAGCGGGGCGTTGAAGTCGGAGGTCTTGTCACTGACGTCGTACCGGGCCAGCACCTTGCCGCCCTGCGCCTGTACTTCGCGGGCGAACTGTTCGGCCAGGCCCTGGCCGAAGGGCGTGCGGTCGTCCAGGGTGACCACGGTGCGCACACCGAGCTTCTCGACCGCGTAGCGGGCCGACCAGCGGCCGATGCTCTCGTTGTTGGGAATGGTACGGAAGATGCGCGGATAGGACAGCGCCGTGAGCGTGCGGCTCATCGCCGAGGGCGTGACCTGGATCACGCCTGCCGCATGGTAGACCGGAGCAGCGGCCAGGCTGGTGCCGCTGGTCCAGTGGCCGACCACACCGATGACGTGCTGGCTCACCAGATAGCGCGCCACATATTGCGCCGTACCGGGGTCGGCGCGATCGTCCTGCGCGATCAGCTTGAGACGGTAGCGCGTGCCACCGATGACCACACCGCGCCGGTTGGCCTCGTCCAGCGCCAGTTGCACGCCATTGCACATGCTGCGACCAACGCCCAGCGACGGCCCGCTCAGGGGGCCGGCAAAGCCGATGGCCAGCGTTGCTTCATCGCCCGACGGCTCGTCGCTGGTCATGGCCGCCTTGCCGGCGGCCGAAGGCGCCGCCAGCGCACCCTGCGCCAACCAGCCCGCGGCAACCAGCGCCACGCACAACAACGGTCTTGTCCATGACCACGACATTGAACGGCGCACAGGCCGAATCCGGCCTTCACCAAAACGCATGCCTTATCCCTTCTCGCTGCCCGGCCTTGCGTTTCCCCCCATCGCGTCACGGCGATGCGGCCGGGTACTGCCTTGGATGGATTATTTTGATGCTTGTCTTAGGGAAAGAATATTACTTCATATCCGCCTGCCATGTCGCCGCTCCGGAGGCGGCTCCTGATGCGGCGGACAGACCGGCGTAGAATAGCGCTTTATCTCCGATTGATGCACCGCCATGTTCACGCCGTCCCAGCACGATGTCCGCCGCTTCTTCTGCGAAGCCTACCGCAAGCACCAGGGCAATCAGGTGCTCACGCCCCTGGAAGCCATCGCCCGCGACTGGATCGTCCAGCATCCGGAATACCATGAAGCCCTGCGCGACGTGGACGAAGCACTGGCGGCCGACTATTCCATCGAGCGCGGCCACAGCAATCCCTTCCTGCATCTGTCAATGCACCTGTCGATCACCGAGCAGATTTCCATCGACCAGCCCCCCGGCATCCGCGGCGCCTTTCAGTTGCTGGCGCAGCGCCGCGGCTCGGAGCATGAGGCCCATCACGAGATCATGGAAGCCCTGGGCGAGATGATCTGGAACGCCCAGCGCAGCGGCTTGCCGCCGGACGGGGCGGCTTATATCGACAATATCAAACGGCGAGCACAGGGATAGAAGCGCGCAAGACAACAAAAAACCACGCTGCAACACCCTGCCGGCGTGGTTTTTTTCCCTGCAGAACGGGCCCTTCTTATTTGCGCAGCACCAGGCTCCCCGGCAGGCTGTGCAGATACGCGGCGATGTCGTTGATGTCTCGGTCGGTCAGCGGCTTGGCCTGGGCCGACATGATGGCGTTGGTGCGACCGTTCATGGCGGTGTCGCCACGGCGGTAGGCCGTCAGCGCATGCTTGAGGTAGTCCGCATGCTGGCCGGCCAGCTTGGGATAGCCCGGGTCGATGGGCGAGTTGTAGTCCTTGCCGTGGCAGGAGGCGCAATTGTACTTCTCCACCAGCGCGCGGCCATGGGCCACGTCGGCAGCGCTGGCCGCTTGCGACAGCAGGGCCGTGGCGGCCAGCAGCATCAGGGCAATCAGATTGTTCTTCATCTCGTGGCTCCCCCTCACTTCTGCTGCGAATAGTAGGCGGCCAGGTCGGCAATGTCCTGGTCCGACAGGCTGGCGGCCACGCCCATCATGGTCGGATGCTTGCGCTCCCCCTTCTGGTAGGCGCGCAGCGCATTCTCGAGGTACTTGGCAGACTGCCCGCCCAGCATCGGCACCTGGTAGACCTCGGGATAGCTGGCTTTGTAGCCGGGGATGCCATGGCAACCGATGCACATGGAGACTTTGTTTTCAGCAGCCTTGGCATTGCCGACAATGTCGGCCGCAGACGCACTGCCAAGCATGCCGGCCAGGGCAAGAAACACGAGGTGTTTTTTCATGTGAGCAGGGTAAGTGAGTGAACTTGCCATCCGCCCCGCCTCAACGACGGCGCGACGGACACCCGACGAAACGCATCTTTTTTGCTGCCAGCGGCAAACTTTATCGTGCTTGTTCGATTGCCCTGGTACTGCAGGTTTGGCTGTTCTGCTATGGCTGAACCGATGTTTCGGATCAAGCTTGTCTCTCCACTCCCCCTGCCTTGCGCAAAAAACGCTTCCGATTCTAACCAATAAAACCGGCAGCGTCATCCCTGCCTGCAAACCCGCACCATCAGACGCAATCGCCCGCCAGGCAAGGCCGGGCGGGCGATTCACGGATTATATGCGCTGCAATATTAACGCTATGGCATCTGGCTGATGCCAAGCCTAGGCGACATGTTGTGTGGTCTGAACCTGCATATCTTGCTTGTGCTCAAGTGAAGCCAGGCGCGGCTGCGGCTCATCCTCGGCGGACCCGCCCTCGCCGTCATCGTCGCCTTCCTCGTCGTCTGCGGAGTCATCCTGCACTGCCGCATCGGTCTTTTGCGGAAGGATGAAGAACAAGGGCCGCGCGACGAATCGGCGCAACACCGCCCGCATGGCGATGTTGCGGGCCCGACGCGGCAGATCGCGCGAGCGCAGCGCCAGCGCCAGGGCACAGGCGAAGGCGACCGCCACCGACAACAAGGCCGTGACCACCACGCCACCGGCCGCCAACCAGAAGGCCGGCGTCATCAGCGCATCCCAGCCCAGGCTGAAGACCGCCGCCGTCAGCGTGCCGGCGGCCAGCGTCACATGGCGGATATCCAGCGGCAGACTGAAGAAAGCGGCCACGACCGGCGCCATCCCCAGCAGCAGGGCCAACGCCAGGCTACCGGCGATGGTGGCGACATTGCGCTCCAGCCAGGCAGCGCAGCGCTGGGCACGCAAGGCACCCAGTGCGTGCACCAGGCGGCGATGGTTGGACACCACCTCGCGTACCCGGCGCAGGGCGAACCAGTTGTCAGCAAACCCCGCCGCCAGGCTGGCCAGCCAGAGCAACACACCGGTCAATGCGGCATACAACGGGGTAGGCCCCACCAGCGAAAGCGCGCTGATGGCCTGGCGCGCCTGGTCAAGCGGCATGGGCCTGGCGCCCAGCGCAAACCAGCCCAGCGCGCACAAGGCGGCCGTCACCGGAATCACGGCCAGCAGGTTGCCGAAGATGCCCGCCGACTGCGAGCGCAGCAGCTGGCCGGATTCGGCGATGAGATCGCGCATGCCCTCGCTATCGAGGTCCCCCATCCGGGAGGCCAGCGCGGGGGCCGTCACGGCCGGCTGGCGGGTGGCCAGCACACCGCCCAGCGCGGCAATGAGCAGGAAGCTGGCGGCGTAGTTGAGTGAAGCCAGAGCGCCATCGACGAAGTGCACCACGCCCAGCGTGGACAGGCTCTGCTTGAGCAGCGCGGTGGCGGCGATGACCGCCCCGCCCAGCAGGCCCGCGCGCATCACGCGGCGGTAACCGGCACCGTCACGGGCAATGGCCTGCTCGCGATGATCGGCATTGCGCTCCACCATCTTGCGCGCCAGCAGGGCAAAGCTGCGTCGCATCAGGCCGCGTACCGAATCGCGATGGTGATGGGCGGAGATCAGGTCGCACAGCAGCAACTGCATGCGCCCTGCCCCGGCCAATGCAGCCGGCCTGGCCACCATGCCGGGGATGGCCGGGCTGATGACCGGGCCGGGCACGCCGGAACGCACGTCGATGAGCCGCCCGATGCGTTGCAGGTGCGCGCGCATGCGCTCGACCCGATACACCAGGCTGACCGAGACCCCGTACTCATCCAGGTGCGCATAGATACGATCGGTCTGGGCATGACATACCGCCACCAGCATGCGCACGCTGCGCAAGGCACCCAGATCGCCCGGCTGGGCGCGCAACCAGGTTTCCATCTCGCGCCGCAGCGCCAGGAAGGGCGTGGCGCGCATCGGCATCTTGGGTTCCAGGCGCTGGCGGAAGGCCGGGCTGATACCGTCGGCCACCACGGTCGTGGTCAGGTAGGTGATGGCTTCCTCGATCTGCTGCCAGTACATGTGGGAAATGCCATCATCGGCCATCAGTTTCCACAGCCGTTGCAGCAGGTCATTGTCCAGCTCCAGCAACCAGGCGGCGTCGTCCGGATCGGGGAACATGGCCGTGAAGAGCGAGGACAGATCGGTCGGCGAGAGGTGGCGCGGCAGGACCAGCCGGGCCAGGCGTTCGCTCAGTTCGCCGAAGAAGCCGGGCTCGTGCGGCAGGCCGGTGGTGGAAAACAGTTCGGGGCCGGTGGCTTCGCGCAGGGTCTTTTGCAACGCGTTCTGGACCGCGCGCCGCACGTCGCGGTGCTGGTCCAGCCAGTCCAGCATGATGGCCAGACGTTGGCGCCGCACCTGGTGCCAGGCCTGGCGATCCAGCAGCGAGACGGCCGGACGATGGCGCAGCCATTCGGCCACGTCGATCATCCAGTTGGCCCGCTCATGCCAGCTGGCGGCGGGATCGATGCGGCGCATCAAGACCTCCAGTTGCCGGCCGACATCGTGGCGATCCATGTAACGCGCCTGCATGCCGTGACGCATTCGTCTCCACACCACCAGCATCTTGAAGAAAAGAAATTTCATGGGCAGTGAGCGCCTGGGGCGCTGTCAGTTTGTTGCATGCGTAGCCCTTGATATAGGAACGTTTTCACCAATTTCAAGCGGTCGCGGAGGTGCGCAGCTTTTCCCTTATACTCATGGAAACGTCCGGCACGGCTGCTGCAATGCCGCATCCTGTCGGCACGCCGACCACTGCAACCTGACAAGGACAGCATCCATGCCAGATCATTCCACCGCTTCCGCCAAGCCGGGTAAATTCACCGGCAGCGAGCATTATGTCGCCACTGATGACCTCAAGCTGGCCGTCAATGCTGCCCTCACCCTGCAACGTCCGCTGCTCATCAAGGGCGAACCCGGCACCGGCAAGACCATGCTGGCCGAGGAAGTGGCGGCCGCCCTGGGCCGCCCGCTGCTGCAGTGGCACATCAAGTCCACCACCAAGGCCCAGCAGGGCCTCTACGAATACGATGCCGTGTCGCGCCTGCGCGATTCGCAACTGGGCGACGAGCGCGTCAAGGACATCCACAATTACATCGTCAAGGGCGTGCTGTGGCAGGCCTTCACCGCCGAGGAACCGGTGGTGCTCCTGATCGACGAGATCGACAAGGCCGATATCGAGTTCCCCAACGACCTGTTGCGTGAAATCGACCGCATGGAGTTCTACGTCTACGAGACGCGTGAACTGGTGCGCGCGAAGCACCGCCCGCTGGTGGTCATCACCTCCAACAACGAGAAGGAATTGCCGGACGCCTTCCTGCGCCGCTGCTTCTTCCACTACATCAAGTTCCCCGACAAACAGACCATGCAGCAGATTGTCGATGTGCACTTCCCGCACATCAAGCGCGATCTGCTGGCGCGCGCGCTGGAGGCGTTCTATCAGGTGCGCGAGGTACCGGGCATCAAGAAGAAGCCCTCGACCTCGGAACTGATCGACTGGCTCAAGCTGCTCATGGCCGAGGATATCGCGCCCGAGACCCTGCACAATCCCGACAACAAGGCCGTGGTGCCGCCCCTGCATGGGGCCCTGCTCAAGAACGAGCAGGACGTGCATCTGTTCGAGCGGCTGGTCTTCATGTCGCGCAACAATCGCTGAAGCTGTCTCCATTTTCGGGAGCCGTCATGCAATTCCTTTCGCCGATCACCCTGAAGGGCCAGTTTGCCACTGTCGAGCCGCTGCATGCCGAGCATCACGATGCGCTCATCGCCGCCGTCTCGGACGGCAAGCTGTGGAAGCTCTGGTACACCGCCATCCCCAAGCCGGAAACCATGCGCGCCGAGATCGAACGCCGCCTGCACCTGCAGCAGCAGGGCAGCATGCTGCCCTTCGTGATCCGCCGCAATGACACCGGCGCGCTGTGCGGCATGACCACCTACATGAACGCCGACGTGGCCAACCGGCGCGTGGAGATCGGCTCCACCTGGTATGCCGCCAGCGCCCAGCGCACCGGCATCAATACCGAGTGCAAGCTGATGCTGTTGACGCACGCCTTCGAGGACATGCACTGCATCGCCGTCGAATTCCGCACCCACTGGATGAACCAGCAATCACGTGCGGCCATCGCGCGACTGGGGGCAAAGCAGGATGGCATCCTGCGCAATCACCAGCGCATGCCGGACGGTTCCTACCGCGACACGGTAGTGTTTTCCATCATCGAATCGGAGTGGCCGACGGTGCGTCGTCATCTTCAATTCAAGCTGGGCCGCTGAGACGGCGGCCAGACGGGTGCCATGCTGATCGACTTCTTCTACACCGTGAAACAGGCTGGCGTACCGGCCTCGATCAAGGAATTCCTCACCTTGCTGGAGGCGATGGACAAGCAGGTCATTTCACCTTCGCTGGATGAGTTCTATTTTCTCTCGCGCCTGACGCTGGTCAAGGACGAGGCCCACTTCGACAAGTTCGACCGCGCCTTCGGAGCCTACTTCAAGGGGATAGAAACGATCTTCGAGAAGCGGCCGGAGATTCCGCTGGAATGGCTGGTCAAGCAATTGCAGCGCGACCTCACGCCCGAGCAGAAGGCCGCCCTCGAGAAGTTCGGCTACGACAAGCTGATGGATCGCTTGAAGCAATTATTGGAAGAACAGAAGGAGCGCCACGAAGGCGGCAGCAAATGGATCGGCACCGGCGGGGTATCGCCCTTCGGCCATGGCGGTTTCAACCCGGAAGGCATCCGCATCGGCGGCAAGGGCGGCCAGCGCAGCGCGGTCAAGGTATGGGAAGAACGCGAATACAAGGACTACGATGGCGAACGCGAACTGGGCACGCGCAACATCAAGGTAGCGCTGCGCCGCCTGCGCCGCTTTGCCCGGGAAGGACTGGAGGAAGAACTGGCGCTGGACGACACCATCCGCGCCACTGCCAGCAATGCCGGCTACCTCGACATCCGCATGCAGCCCGAGCGCAAGAACAAGATCAAGGTGTTGATGCTCTTCGATGTGGGCGGATCGATGGATGACCACATCGCCCGCACCGAAGAACTGTTCTCGGCGGCCCGGACCGAGTTCAAGAACATGGAGTTCTTCTACTTCCACAACTGCGTGTATGACTATCTGTGGAAGAACAACCGCCGCCGTCACGCCGAGCGCTTCCCGACCTGGGATGTGCTGCGCAAGTACACGCCGGATACCAAGCTCATCTTCGTGGGCGATGCCACCATGAGCCCTTACGAAATCGTGCAGCCGGGCGGCTCAGTGGAATACAACAATGCGGAAGCGGGCGCCGAATGGCTGCAGCGCTTCACCAGTACCTTCCCGCACTTCGTCTGGCTCAATCCCGAGCCGGAAGGCCTGTGGCAATACCGACAATCGATCGCGCTGATCCGCCAGCTCATGAACAACCGCATGTTCCCGCTGACCATGGATGGGCTGGAGGGAGCGATGCGATTGCTCAGCAAGTAGGTCCTCAGGCCGCGACCGGGGTATAGCCTGCTTCCTCGATGGCCTCGGCAAACTGTTGCGCCGGCAGGCTGCTGTCGATGACCACGCGCTTGTCGGCCACTGCAATGTCGACCCTGGCATTGGCATCCACATCCTTGACAGCCTTGGTGATGACGCCTGCACAGTGGTTGCAGGTCATGTCGTTGACGGTGAAGGTGGTGCTCATGGCGTTTCCTTTCATGAAATGAAGTCAGTGACGGAAGCTTAAACCTTCCTGCCATGGCAAGGTCAAGCGCAAGAACAGGCATCCATGCGAGAATCGGGCTTGACCTTACCATCATGGGAAGGATGATGATACAGGCTTTGATCCATCCTTCCGGAGTTGTCGCCATGTCCACTTCCACCCCAGCTGCCGCCGAGATCAGCCTCGACATCGAAGGCATGAGCTGTGCCTCCTGCGTGATGCGCGTGGAGAAGGCGCTCAAGAAAGTCCCTGGCGTAACCGACGTCAGCGTCAACCTGGCCACCGAACGCGCCAGCATCGCCACGGCCGATACCGTGGCCCCGGCCATCCTGATTGCCGCCATCGAAAAGGCCGGTTATCAGGCCCGCCAACACATTCCCGAAGAGACTGCCGCACCGGCCGGCACCGCACGAGGCCTGCCCAGCTGGTGGCCGGTAGCGGTCGCGGCCGTGCTGTCGCTGCCGCTGGTCTTGCCCATGCTGCTGGCCCCGCTGGGCATCACCTGGAGCCTGCCCCCGCTGTGGCAATGGCTGCTGGCCACGCCGGTACAGTTCTGGCTGGGCTGGCGTTTCTATCATGCGGGCTGGGGTGCGCTGCGCGCCCGCTCGGGCAACATGGACCTGCTGGTGGCCCTGGGCACCAGTGCGGCCTACGGACTGTCGCTGTGGCAATGGCTGAGCCTGCCGGCCATGACCGATCACGCCATGACCATGCCGCATCTCTACTTCGAAAGCTCGGCCGTGGTCATCACCCTGGTGCTGCTGGGCAAATGGCTGGAAGGCCGCGCCAAGCGGCAGACCGCCGATGCCATCGCGGCGCTCAACGCCTTGCGGCCGGACCGTGCCCGGGTACGCCGTGACGGACAGGACATCGACGTGCCGCTGGCGCAGGTGCGCGTGGGGGACCTGGTGGTGCTGCGTCCGGGCGAGCGGGTCCCGGTCGACGGCATCGTCAAAGAGGGTCGCAGCCATTTGGACGAAGCCTTGCTGACCGGCGAGAGTCGTCCGCAGGCCAAGCAAGCCGGCGACCAGCTCGCCGCCGGCGCCATCAATACCGACGGTGTGCTGGTCTTCGAGGCCACCGCCATCGGCGCCGAGACCATGCTGGCGCGCATCGTGCGCATGGTGGAACAGGCCCAGGCAGCCAAGGCGCCGATCCAGCGACTGGTGGACCAGGTCAGTGCCGTCTTCGTCCCTGCCGTGCTGCTGATCTCGGCCATCACCTTCTGCGCCTGGGGCCTGGCCACAGGACACTGGCAACAGGCCCTGCTCAATGCGGTGGCGGTGATGGTCATCGCCTGCCCTTGCGCGCTGGGCCTGGCCACGCCCACGGCCATCATGGCCGGGACCGGCGTGGCGGCGCGTCACGGCATCCTCATCAAGGATGCGCAGGCGCTGGAGATTGCGCATCGGGTCGATGTGATCGCCTTCGACAAGACCGGTACGCTCACCGTGGGCCGTCCGCGCCTGACCGAACTGTACGCCGCAGCCGCCACCGCAGAGGATCAGCAAGACCACTTGCTGGCCCTGGCCGCCGCTCTGCAGGCACGCAGCGAACATCCGCTGGCACGCGCCGTACTGGAGGCGGCAGCGGCCCGCCAGTCCTTGTCCGTGCCCCCGGCCGGCCAGGTGCGCAGCGTGGCCGGACTGGGTATCGAAGGCGAAGTCGCAGGCCGGATGCTCTGTCTGGGCAGCAGTGGCTGGATGCAGCAGTTGCAGGCCAGCGCGCCAGCCCTGCAAGCACGGGCCGACGCGCTGCAGGCACAGGGCCGCACCCTGTCCTGGCTGGCCGAACGCCAGGCCGGGGAAGTCCGTATCCTGGGCCTACTGGCCTTCGGCGACGAGATCAAGCCGGGCGCACGGGAAGCCATCGCCACCCTGCACGCCCTGGGCATGCGCACCGCCATGCTCAGTGGCGACAACCGGGGCGCGGCGCAACAGGTCGCTGCGGCACTGGGGATCCGGGAGGTACGTGCCGAAGTGCTGCCGGGCGACAAGGCCGAGGCGGTAGCGGCCTTGCGGGAAGGCGGCAAGCACGTGGTGGCCATGGTCGGAGATGGCGTCAATGATGCGCCCGCGCTGGCCGCCGCCGATGTGGGCATGGCCATGTCCAGCGGCACCGACGTGGCCATGCAGGCCGCCGGCGTGACGCTGATGTATGGCGACCCGGGTCTGGCGGCCGATGCCATCGACATCTCCCGCCGCACCTACGGCAAGATCCGCCAGAACCTGTTCTGGGCCTTCATCTACAATCTGGTCGGCATTCCGCTGGCCGCCTTCGGTCTGCTCAATCCCATGCTGGCGGGCGCGGCGATGGCCTTTTCCAGCGTCAGCGTGGTCAGCAATGCCCTGCTGCTGCGCCGCTGGCGCCCGCATGGGCCCGCTACAACGGAGAAGTGAACATGAATATCGGACAAGCCGCCAGCGCCTCGGGTGTCTCGGCCAAGATGATCCGCCATTATGAAGAAACGGGACTCATCCCCAAGGCCGGTCGCACCGATGCCGGCTACCGCGTCTACGGCGAGCGCGAGGTGCACCTGCTGCGCTTCATCCGCCAGGCCCGGCAACTGGGGTTTTCCATGGCCCAGGTGAGCGACCTGATCGGACTGTGGCTGGACCAGTCGCGCTCCAGCCGCAAGGTCAAGCAACTGGCGCAGACCCACATCGGCGAACTGGAGCAACGCATCCGCGAACTGCAAGGCATGAAGACCACGCTGGAACGGCTGGTGCAGGACTGCCATGGCGACAACCGCCCCGACTGCCCCATCCTCGATGCGCTCGGGGCCGCAGCACCGTGCTGCACCGATGCGCAGGCGCGCACATGACGATGCCGCCCTGGCCGCCGACGATCACCGCGTGGATGAGGCAAGCCATCCTGGCAAAACGGTGAAATCCTTCACCAGAGCAAAAAATGCCAGGCTTGCAGCGCGCAACCGGACTTGCGATGATAATTACCCTTCATATGTCACTCAAAATTACGTTATCCGGGTAGGGTCAAGATCGCCCGCATAAAGATAAAGGGGGGATGTCCAAGATGCCACAGAGCAATCACTTGAGTTTCGTTGAAACCGACAGGCTGCGCATCGGCTTTGAGACCAGCGGCCCGCCCGAGGCGCCTGCCGTGATCCTGCTGCATGGCTGGCCGGATGACGTACGCACCTGGGACTCCTTCCTGCGGCCCTTGCGGGCAGCCGGCTACCGGGTGATCCGGCCCTACCTGCGCGGCTACGGGCCGACCTGCTTTCTGTCCGGATCGACGCCCCGCAGCGGCCAGCTGGCCGCACTGGGCAGCGACCTGATGGCCTTTGCCGATGCTCTGGGGCTGGAGCGCTATGGCGTCATCGGCCACGACTGGGGCGCACGGGCGGCCTACATTGCGGCCTCGCAGACGCCCGCACGCATCACCCACTGCATCGCCCTCTCCGTGGGCTGGGGAACCAATACCCCGGACCAGACACTGTCCCTGCCGCAAGCCCGCAACTACTGGTACCACTGGTTCTTGGCCACCTCGCGCGGCGAGGCCGAGCTGCGCAATGAACGCCGCGCGCTCACGCGCTTCATGTGGAATACCTGGTCGCCTTCATGGAAGTTCGCCGACAGCGAATTCGCCAATACGGCCGCCTCCTTCGACAATCCGGACTGGGCCGATATCTGCCTGCATTCCTATCGTCACCGCTGGGGCTTCGCCGATGGCGATCCGACCTATGCGGCGCTGGAAGCCCGGTTGCAGGAAACACCGCGCATCATGGTCCCGACCCTGGTGTTGCACGGGACCGACGACGGCGCCAATGATCCCTCCACCTCCGAAGACAAGCAACAGCATTTCGGCAACGCCTATCGCCGCGTGCTCATCGCCGGCGCAGGTCACTTCCCCCAGCGTGAAAAGCCCGATGAAGTGATCGAGGAAGTGCTGGCCTGGCTGGCACGCCCGGCCTGAAGACGGGCCTCAATGGCAGCCGCCGCCATGGCTGCCCAGGTTGGCCGGCTTGAGGTCATCGGGCAGGCTGGCCAGCCCTTGCAGGATGCCGCAATCGCGCGCCGGCTGCTCCCCCTCGCACTGGGCGCGCAACTGCTGCAGCTGCGCCTGCAGCGCCTGCAACTGCGCAATGCGCTGGGCCACGTGGCCGATGTGCTTGTCCAGCAGCGCGTTGACTTCCCCGCAATTCTGCTCGGGCGCATCGCGCAGGCGCAGCAGCTCGCGCACCTCGTCGAGCGTCATGTCCAGCGAGCGGCAATGACGGATGAACTGCAAGCGCTCCACATGCCGCACACCATAGAGGCGGTAGTTGGACTGCGAGCGCGTGGGCGCGGGTAACAGCGCCTGCTTCTCGTAATAACGGATGGTTTCCACCGGGCAATCGGCCTGAGTGGCCAGGTCGCCGATCTTGAGCGTATCCATGATGATCCTCGCTTGACCTTGTAGTTACTTCAGGGTTTTTAATATACCCCTGAAACCTGTTGGCTGCACAAGGAGCGCTCAATGACTGCCCATTCGCACAAGCACGATCACCATCACTCGCATGACCAGCATGACCACGACCACGCGCATGCTCCCCGGACACAGGCCCACGGCTGCTGCGCCGGCCATGGCTGCGCCAGCAACGAGGCGGTCTCTGCCCCGGTGGTGGCGGCGCAGCTGGAGGGGGCGACCGAAGAGGCGGTCTTCTTCATCCAGAAGATGGATTGCCCGACCGAAGAAAAGCTCATCCGCGAACGTCTCGCGCAGATGCCCGGCGTGGGTACGCTGGCCTTCAACCTGATCCAGCGCGAGCTGACCGTGCAACACCAGTTGCCTTCCATCGCCCCGCTGGTGGACACCTTGAAGGCACTGGACATGCTGCCTGCCGTGAAGTCCGACTCGCTGGACGCCGAAGCCGGACGTGACGCCCCCGACCAGACCGCCGCCTATCGCATCCCGGCGCGCCGCTGGGCGCTGCTGGGTCTGGCCGGCGTGGCCGCTCTGGGCGCCGAAGTACTGGCCTGGACCAGCGGGGATGAACGTTCCCTGCCCGTGATCGCCCTGGCCATCGCCGCCATCCTGCTGGGCGGACTGGGTACGCTCAAGAAGGGCTGGATCGCGCTGCGCAATGTCTCGCTGAACATGAATTTCCTGATGTCGCTGGCCGTCATCGGCGCCGCCGCGATCGGCCAGTGGCCGGAAGCTGCCGTAGTGATCGTGCTGTTCACCCTGGCCGAGATGATCGAAGCCCTGTCACTGGACCGCGCCCGCCATGCCATTGCCGGACTGATGGCGATGACGCCCGACATGGCGACCCGGCGCGGCGAGGACGGTGTCTGGTCAACTGTACCGGCCCGTACCGTGACAGTGGACGACACTGTACGGGTGGCCCCTGGGGAACGTGTACCGCTGGATGGTGTACTGCTGTCTGGTAGCACCAGCATCAACCAGGCCGCCATCACCGGCGAAAGCATACCGGTACAGAAGCAGGAAGGTGACCCGGTCTTCGCCGGCACCATCAATGAACAGGGCGCCTTCGAGATGCGCGTGACAGCCGTGCAAGGTGATTCGACGCTGGCGCGCATCGTCAAGAGCGTGCAGCAGGCACAGGGCCAGCGCGCGCCTACGCAACGCTTCGTCGACCATTTTGCGCGCTACTACATCCCGGCCGTCGTCGTGATGGCCGTGCTGGTGGCGATACTGCCGCCGCTGCTGGCCGGCGCACCCTTCCAGCCCTGGCTGTACAAGGCCCTGGTGCTGCTGGTGATCGCCTGCCCCTGCGCGCTGGTCATCTCCACCCCCGTGACCATCGTCAGCGGCCTGGCCTCGGCGGCGCGCCATGGCATCCTGATCAAGGGCGGCGTCTATCTGGAGCAAGGCCGCCAGCTGCGCACCCTGGCGCTGGACAAGACCGGCACCCTCACCTTCGGCAAGCCACGCGTGACCGACGTGGTTTCGCTGCATGCCGATGCCGACCAGCAGGCCCTGCTGCAACTGGCGGTGTCACTGGCGGCGCGCTCGGATCATCCGGTCTCGCGCGCCATTGCCGATCAGGAAGAGATCGTCACCCTGGAGGTCAGCGACTTTGCCGCCCTGGCCGGACGCGGCGTACAGGGACGCATTGGCGGACAAATGCTGCACCTGGGCAATCACCGTCTGGTGCATGAGCTGGGCCAATGCAGCCCGGAACTGGAAGCACGTTTGCAAGCCTTCGAAAAACAGGGCAAGACCACTACCCTGCTATGCCGCGAAGATCAGCCGCAGTTGTTGATCGCCGTGGCCGACACCGTGCGTCCCGGCAGCAAGGAAGCGGTGGCCGGGCTGCGGGCGCTGGGCGTGGAGGTCATCATGCTGACCGGCGACAATGGCCATACGGCCCAGGCCATCGCCGCGCAGACCGGGATTGCTGATGCCCGTGGCGAGCAACTGCCGGAGGACAAGCTCAAGGTGATCGAGGAACTCGCTGCGCGCCACGGCGTGCGCAGCGTGGGCATGGTGGGCGATGGCATCAATGATGCCCCGGCGCTGGCGCGCGCCGACATCGGTTTCGCCATGGGCGCGGCCGGTACCGACACGGCGCTGGAGACGGCCGATGTGGCGCTGATGGATGACGACCTGCGCAAAATCCCCGACTTCATCCGCTTGAGCCGCAAGGCCCATACGGTACTGGTGCAGAACATCAGCATTGCGCTGGGCATCAAGGCGGTGTTCCTGGCGCTGGCGCTGCTGGGCATGAGTTCGTTATGGATGGCGGTGTTTGCCGACATGGGAGCCAGCCTGATCGTGGTCTTCAACGGACTGCGCCTGGTACGCGGCTTGCGCCAGCGCAAGGCCGGCACCTGAGTCCGGCGCGACAGCTTGATCGCCGACGCAGCGGCGGTCTATACTGCCGCCCATGATGCTGCGCGCAAAACTCCTCCTGCTCTGGTTGCTGATGCTGGCCATTCCCGTCCAGGGATTGGCTGCGATGCTTCAGGCCTGCGCGCCCGGGCAACGGCAGTCGCTGCAGCATCACGCGTCGGCGATGCCGCATGCACATCAGGCACATCAGACGCATCAAGGACATCACGCGGATCATCTGGCAGCAGCGCAAGTGGCCGCTGCCGATGATACACAGACCCAACATCATCAACAGCCACAGGCCCACGGCTCCTGCAGCTTCTGCGCCGCCTGCACCGTCGGTGGCCTGCTGCCGCTGGCCTTGACTGCACCACCTGCCCCCGATCTTCCCTCGCGCGAATTCATCGCGCTGCCGGCTTCCGGCTTCGTCGGCTATCTGCCGGAAAATCCCGACCGTCCCCCTGCCCTCGCCTGACATCGCCCTACACACCTTCGCGTGTGTCTGAGCCCGCACGTGCCGAACCCGGCGCGTGCGGGGCATGACGATCATCATCAGACGAGGATTCCATGATGTCCCACGTTTCACGTCCCTGGCGGGCTGCCGCCGTGGCCGCCTGCGCCTTGCTGGCCGGCTGCGCGCAGCTGTCGCCCGACGGCGGTTTCGACCAGCTCGCGCAGAGCAGCAGCGCGCGTCTCGGCCAGGCCCCTGCCTGGAACCGCACCCCGCAACAAACCCAGGCCAGCAAGGAGCGCGTGCGCCAGTTGCTGCACGATCCTGCCGACGGTGCAGCGCGCCTGGCCAACGCCGACGATGCGGTACAGATTGCGCTCATCCACAATCCGGACCTGCAGGCCGAGTTCGCCCAACTCGGCGTGGCCGAAGCCGACCTGGTGCAAGCCGGGCGGCTGCCCAATCCGGGGTTTTCTTTCAAGCGCACCCATGCCGGTGACGATCTGAAGATCGAACGCAGCCTGTCGTTGGGCCTCATGCGCCTGCTCACCCTGCCGGCTGCCTCGCGCATCGAGCAACGGCGCTTCGAGCAGGTCCGTCTGTGGCTGGCCGGGCGCGTGTTGACGGTCGCAGCACAGACCCGACAAGCCTACTATCGGGCGGTCGCCGCGCAGCAGGGCTTGCAGTATCAGGAGCAAGTAGCCGACGCTGCCGAGGCCGCGCATGAACTGGCCGCGCAGATGGCGCGGCTGGGCAATATCAGCCAGCTTGATGCGGCGCGCGAGCAGTTCTTCTATGGGCAGGCCCAGGCCAGCCTGCAACAGGCCCGTCGGCAGGCGGCGCAACACAAGGAAGCGCTGGCCCGCCTGCTGGGCCTGGCGCCGGATTTCGCCCTGCCCGCGCAATTGCCGGCACTGCCCCGGCAGCTTGATACGGTGGACGACATCGAACAGCAAGCCCTGCAACAGCGCCTGGACGTGCAGGCTGCGCGCACCGAACTGGAGGGCCTGCAAGCCTCGCTGGGCCTGACCCGCAGCACGCGCCTGATCAACGTGCTGGACCTGGGCGCAGTGCGGACCACCGAGCGCGGCAAGCCGCCCGAAAACGGTTACGAAATCTCGCTGGAGATTCCCTTGTTCGATTGGGGCCAGGCGCGCGTGGCCAAGGCCGAGGCCATCTATCTGCAAGGCGCGCACAAACTGGCCGCCAGCGTGCTCGATGCCCGCGCCCAGGCGCGCCTGGCCTGGCGCGAGCGGGAGGATGCCTATGCGCTGGCACGACGTTTCCAGGATCAACTGGTGCCGCTACGCCAGCGCATCGCCGAGGAAAACGTACTGCGCTACAACGGCATGCTCATCAGCGTCTTCGCCCTGCTGGCCGACGCCCGCGAACAGGCTGCCACCGTGAACGCCGCCATCGAAGCCCAGCGTGATTTCTGGATCGCCGACGCCGGCCTGCAACAGGCGCTGGGCGGCCATCCCCAACCAGGAAAGCAACCATGAACCCGACCGACAAACAACGCCGCCACTTCCTGCAAGGCGCGGCCCTGGCGGTGAGCGCCGGCGCCCTCAGCCGCGCGGGCGCCGCCAGCCTGCCCGAAGCCGCACTGCAAACCAGCGCCGCGACGCAGCCGCCACTGCAACCTGCCAATGGCCGCCCTTATCAGCCGGTGGTCACGCTCAACGGCTGGAGCCTGCCCTGGCGCATGAAGAACGGCGTCAAGGAATTCCATCTGGTGGCCGAAGCGGTGGAACGTGAAATCGCCCCCGGCATGAAGGCCAGGCTGTGGGGCTACAACGGCCAGAGCCCCGGCCCGACCATCGAAGTGGTGGAAGGCGACCGGGTGCGCATCTTCGTCACCAACAAGCTGCCTGAGGCAACGTCGGTGCACTGGCACGGCCAGCGCCTGCCCAACGGCATGGATGGCGTATCGGGCCTGACGCAGCCGGCCATCCCGCCGGGCAAGACCTACGTCTACGAATTCACGGCCAAACGGGCCGGCACCTTCATGTATCACCCCCATGCCGACGAGATGGTGCAGATGGCCATGGGCATGATGGGCTTCTGGGTCACGCATCCCAGAGACCCCGGCTTCATGCGGGTGGACCGCGATTTCGTGTTCCTGATGAATGCCTACGACATTGCGCCGGGGGCAGCCGTCCCCAAGGTCAGCACCATGCTGGACTTCAACCTGTGGACCTGGAACAGCCGCGCCTTCCCCGGCATCGACCCGCTGGTGGTACGACAGAACGACCGGGTGCGCATCCGCGTGGGCAATCTCACCATGACCAATCATCCGCTGCATCTGCATGGTCACGAGTTCAGCGTCACCGGCACTGATGGCGGCTGGGTGCCGCCATCGGCACGCTGGCCTGAGGTCACCACCGACATTGCCGTGGGCCAGATGCGCGCCATCGAGTTTGACGCCACCGAAGAAGGCGACTGGGCCCTGCACTGTCACAAGGCGCACCACACCATGAACGCCATGGGCCATGACGTGCCGACCATGATCGGGGTTGACCAGTCCAAGGTAGTGAACAAGATCAGCCGGCTCATTCCCGACTACATGGTCATGGGCGACAAGGGCGGCTCGATGGGCGAGATGGAGATGCCTCTGCCGGACAACACTCTGCCCATGATGACCGGACGCGGACCGTACGGACCCATCGAGATGGGTGGCATGTTCAGCACCGTCAAGGTTAGGCACACGCTGGCGCGGGATGACTATCGGGACCCCGGCTGGTATCGCGCCCCTGCCGGCACGGTGGCGCGCGAATGGCAGGGCGAGATGCCCGAGGCACGGCGGGCGACACCGGACCGACCGGGCTCCTCCGGACCGGCCACGCTGGAGGTCATCAAGCCCGGCGGGCATCAGGGGCATCATTGAATTTTCGACTCGTTGAAGGCCCCGGCAATCTCATTGTTGAATGACTGTTTTTTGAATCAGCGAATGCGCTTCGCTGATGACTTCATGAAAGGAAAGATCATGTTACGCAAGCTCCTCATCACCGTAGTCCTTTGTCTTGACGCATGGGCGGCTCACGCACAGGGTGATGCGCCGCAGGTGGAGGGTGAAATCCGCAAGGTCGACACCGGCAATGGCAAGCTGACCATCCGTCATGGCGAGATTCCCAATTTGCAGATGGGTGGCATGACGATGGTGTTCAAGGCCACGCCCGAGATCCTGGCGCGGGCGCGCGAAGGTGAAAAGATCCGCTTTACTGCCGACCGGGTCGATGGTGCACTGACCGTGACCTCGCTGGAAGAAAAGCGCTGATCTTGCCAGGGCGAGCTCGGGACGATGCGCAATTTCGTCGTCCCGACGACCATGCTGTCGGGGACTTGGCGGTATCATCGGGGTTCGTTTCATCCATCCTGTCCATAAGACATAAGAGGCGGCCCTGCCGCCGCACAACAAAGGAGACTCCGGCATGCCCCAAACGATCGAGCAAACCCCGTCGGCCTATGGCTATCCGCTGTTGATCAAGCAGTTGCTGCACAGCGCCCTGGCCACCGCCCCCGAGCAGGAAATCATTTACGGCGCGCGTCGCCTGAGCTATACCGGCTTTTACGAGCGGGTGCAGCGGCTGGCCAATGTGCTCAAGGAAATGGGCGTGCAGGCCGGCCATACGGTGGCCGTGATGGACTGGGACAGCAATCGCTATCTGGAATGTTTCTTCGCGGTGCCGATGATGGGTTGCGTGTTGCAGACGGTGAATGTGCGTCTGTCGCCGGAGCAGATTGCCTACACCTTGAATCATGCCCAGGCGGATATCTTGCTGGTCAATTCGGATTTCATGCCGGTGTTGAAGCAGATCCGGGGCGAGCTGAACACGCTGACGCGCTGTGTTCTGCTCACCGACGATGGCAGTCCCTGTCCGCAGGGACCGGGCTTTGCGGGGGAGTACGAAGCCTTGCTGGCCGAGGCTGGCAGCCGGTATGACTTCCCTGACTTTGACGAGAACGCGCGCGCGACCACCTTCTACACCACCGGTACGACGGGCTTGCCCAAGGGGGTGTATTTCAGCCATCGGCAGCTGGTACTGCATACGCTGGGCACCACGGCCGGGCTGGCATTGGCGCCGCAGCAGGGGCGTTTGCATCGGGACGATGTCTATATGCCCTTGACGCCGATGTTCCATGTACATGCGTGGGGGCTGCCTTATGTGGCGACGATGGCGGGGGTCAAGCAGGTATATCCGGGGCGTTATGTACCCGATACCATCTGCAAGCTGATCCGTGAGGAGAAGGTGACGTTCTCGCATTGTGTGCCGACCATTCTGCAGATGGTGCTGACTTCCGAGCAGGCGCGCGAGGTGGATCTGTCGGGGTGGAAGATGATCATTGGCGGTTCGGCGATGACCGGGAGTCTGGCGCGGATGGCGCGGGATCGGGGGATTGATGTCTTTACCGGCTACGGGATGTCGGAGACCTGTCCGGTGTTGACGCTGGCGCAGGTGCCGACTGCGGAGCTGGGCGGTGAGCGCGAAGCCACGGTGCGGGTGAAGACCGGGCGGCCCTTGCCGCTGGTGGCCTTGCGCACGGTGGACGCCGAGATGAACGACTGTCCTCGGGATGGCAAGAGCACCGGCGAAGTCGTGGTGCGCGCCCCCTGGCTGACTCAGGGCTATCTGCATCAACCGGACGCATCGGAAGAGTTGTGGCGCGGTGGGTGGCTGCATACGCAAGATATCGGCCATCTGGATGCCGAGGGCTATCTCCAGGTGACCGACAGGATCAAGGATGTCATCAAGACCGGAGGCGAATGGGTCTCTTCTCTACAGATCGAGGACATCATCGCACGACATCCTGCCGTGGCTGAAACGGCAGTCATCGGGGTGCAGGATGGCAAGTGGGGAGAGCGGCCCGTTGCTCTGGTCGTGCTGAAGAAGGATGCGGCCAATGTTTCCGAAGAGGATATCCGGCAGCATGTGATGGCGGCCGCTGAAGCAGGGACGATTTCTCGCTATGGCGTGCCGGATCGGGTGCGCTTCGTGTCTGAACTGGCGCGTACCAGCGTGGGGAAACTCAACAAGCGGGCGATGCGGGAGCAGTATCCTTCCGGGGGGTGATCTTTTCCTTTTTGTGTTGGTGGATGTTGTTTTGGCGGGGTGTGTTTTTGTTTTTGCTGTTTTGGGTAGTCTGCACGGAATTTCTTCCTGCGCTCTAGCTTAATGCTTATCTTTCTCCGGTCGGGAGGACGCGCCGGGG
>NZ_JBMDJS010000022.1:0-68950 GCF_057809315.1 Herbaspirillum sp. FG34
CGAAACGGCTCGGGGTATCGCAGCCGACGCTGTACGAATGGATGAAGAAGTACGCCTTCATTTGATCCCACCCGAGGCGGAGATAAATAAATGTATGAATTCTTTAGTGACTACCTACCCGAAGATGAGCGCGTTCCATATAAAGTAATTCGGTGGTGGTTATTGGATTGCTATTACGGCTATTGCAAGACAAAAATTATGGGTAACAAGCGATGGCATCATCCCTGGCAAAAGGATGAACATGAACTTTGGTACGCCTATGAGCAGTGTGAATTTGCCTATTCCAGACCCATAGAAAATTTGATGTTGGAAGTACTGACGTTGGTTCTTGATGCTGGCCGAGGCTCCAAACTATTTGAAATAGAGCGACGCGCGAAAATTTCTCAGATTCTTAAGGAAAATAATCTTTCCGAAATGCTCTCTGAACTCCCAAAGGATGAGTGTCGCCAATTCGAAGGTGACCTTGCACTATTGGATATTGTTCCGTTCTGAGTCGAACATTAGAAATGCGGAGCGGGCAAAAAATGAAGCAGCTGGAAAAGCCGTAGCGAAAGAAAAGAAGGACTGTACGCGCCTCCGTTGTTGCCTCAGGAGGCAACGTCAGTATCAAAGCACAAGGTGGCGGCAAGGACAGCAGCATCCTCATCCAAGGCAGTGACATCAAGGCCAGCGTCAATGCCACGCTACAGGCCGAGAACGAAATCCGCCTGCTGGCCGATCAGAACACCTCAGCACAGAACAGCAGCAACCAGAGCAAATCTGGATCGGTGGGCTTCTCCATCGGTACGGATGGCTTCCTGGTCAACGCCAATGCGTCCGGCATGGTGGCCGGTGGAGATGAAGTGCGACTGCAGCTCGATCAAAAGTTCAGCGTTGAAGCTGAGTTATGTCATCAGTATTGCTGATAGTGGCTGTCATTAAACTCAATTTTACCAATGACTTCGATTGGCGGATGATCTGCCCATTCATCCAGGGAGAAGTCCATGTGGCACATCATCAGAGAGGTCCTTGCCCGCGTCCTCGGGGACCATCACGCTTCACACGGGGGTGCCGCGCAGGAAATGCGGGAGATGGGCGCGCGCGAGCTCAATGACTTGGGCATCGGTGCGAGCGAGGTGCCTTTCTTCCTGCAGAAGCAATCCGATGAGATCCGTCCTCGTCGCCAAAAGGAGGTTATCCATGCAGCATCTTGCTGAAATGATCGGACTGGCCGCCACGCTGAGCCTGGCCACCATGAGCCCCGGCCCCAGCTTCGTGATGGTGGCGCGCACCTCGGTGGGCGGGGGACGACCCAATGGCCTGCTGGCGGCACTGGGTATGGGGATCGGCGGCGTGCTCTTTGCCGCAGCGGCCTTGCTGGGGCTGCAGGCAGTGCTGCTGGCAGTGCCTTCGCTCTATCTGGTGTTGAAGTTCGGGGGTGGTGTTTATCTGGCCTACATGGGATGGCGCATCTGGCGCGGGGCGCGTACGCCCCTGATGGCTGACGACATCGCACCGCGCGACCAATCACCCTCCTTGTCACGCCGGTCCCTGTGGCTGGGCCTGGTCACCCAGATCAGCAATCCGAAAACCGCCATCGCCTACACCAGCGTGTTCGCCGCCTTTTTGCCGGCCCAGACTTCCCTGTCCTTCAAGGCGCTGACGCTGCTGCTGGTCTTCGTGATCGAAGCGGGATGGTATGGCCTGGTGGCCGTTGCACTCTCTTCATCGCGTCCACGCCGCTGGTATGTGCAGGGCAAGCACTGGTTCGACCGCATCGCGGGCGGCGTCATGATAAGCCTCGGGTTCAGGCTGCTGCTCTCGCGTACGGGGCCGTGACCGCCTGAGCTTGGCTGGACGCGAGGCCAGCGCACGCGGCCGACACCAGGCAATCTGGCGTCGGCCATATCGCTTCAATCCAGCTTGAACTTGCCCACTACGGCTGCGAGATTGCCTGCCTGTCCCTTCAGTGAATCCGCCGCCGCCGCCGCCTGCTCCACCAGTGCGGCATTCTGCTGCGTGGTCTCATCCATCTGCGTGATGGCGAGATTGACTTCATTGATGCCGCCGCTCTGTTCCTGCGTGGCCGCGCTGATCTCGGCCACCACGTCAGTAACGCGGCGCACGCTGGCCACCACTTCGGTCATGGTGCTGCCGGCGCGTTCCACCAAAGCGCTGCCCGCGCTGACCTTCTGCACCGAGTCGTCAATCAATTCCTTGATTTCCTTGGCCGCACCGGCCGAACGCTGCGCCAGTGAGCGCACTTCCGAGGCCACCACCGCAAAGCCGCGTCCCTGTTCGCCAGCTCGCGCCGCCTCCACCGCTGCATTGAGCGCCAGGATGTTGGTCTGGAAAGCGATGCCATCGATCACGCTGATGATGTCGGCGATGCGGCGCGAACTCTCGGTGATGCCTTCCATGGTTTGCACCACCTGACCCACCACTTCACCACCCTGGCTGGCGATGTCGGATGCGGTGGCCGCCAGCTGGTTGGCCTGACGGGCGTTGTCGGCGTTCTGGGTCACGGTGGAGGTCAGTTGTTCCATGGCCGAGGCGGTCTCTTCCAGCGAACCGGCCTGTTGTTCGGTGCGGTTCGAGAGATCCAGATTGCCGCGCGCGATTTCGTTGGAGGCGGTGGCGATGGTGTCAGTCCCCTGGCGCACCTCATTGACGATGTCGCGCAGGCTGTCGTTCATCAGGCGCAGGGCTTCCATGAGGCGTCCGGTTTCGTCGCGACCGGCCGGGCGAATGCGCAGGGTCAGGTCGCCACGTGCCACGCGCTGGGCAATCTCTACCGCTTCCTTCAGCGGACGCGAGACATTGGCCGCCACCACGAACGCCAGCAGCGAACCGACGGCAACGGTGGCCGCCAGCAGTCCTACGATCCAGCGCTGCGCACCCCGGAATACGCCCGAGGCTTCTTCATCGGCATCGGCGCTGCCGCTGGCATTGAGCTTCACGATGGCATTGAGGTTGCCGACCATCGCGGCATAGAGCCTGGCCGATTCCCCATGGAACAGGGCACGCGTCTCGTCATACTGCTGGTTGGCAGCCATCTCGGCCAGTTGCTCATCTACTTTCAGATAGGCTGCCAGATTCTTGCCGAACTGGGCGTACTGTTGCTTTTCCTCCGGCTCGGACATGCGCTGCTCAAACACCACGCGCTGCTTGGCCAGCGCATCCAGGCGCTTCTTGATGGCCGCATTGGCCGCACTGCGTTCCTGCGGCGTGACGGCGGTCACCAGTTCCAGTTCAGTGAGTCGTAGCGGCGGCAGCGAACCCTGCAGCTCGCGGGCGGCATCCATGGTCGGCATCCACTTGTTGACGATCTCGCCGGAAGCGCTGTTGACCTGCTTGAGCTCCTTCATGGCAAACAGCCCCTGCAACAGCGTCAGCGCAATCACCACTGCAAAGGACAGGGCCAGTTTCTTGGCGATGTTGAGGTTGTAGAACCAGATCATGTCTTCCTCGCATTTGTTTTATATCGTTTTCAGTTTCGGATCCCGACGATGCGGTCGACGCGTCGATGGCGAGGTCACCCGTTTGGCGTGCGGGCGTCAAGAGGGGCATGCGGCCGGGGGCGTGGTCGCGAGGAGCAATGAAGTGCTGGTGATGTCATGCTGTCATGCCGTCACGAAGCGTCGGCTTCCTGCCCATCCTGTCTCTCTTGTCGCCAACGGCCTCCCTCGGCCGCCGGCGCTTGCTGTTCGATGGTCGCATGGCTGGATCGGGCTTGATCTTAATGAGCGGCAAGAATTCCATCCAATGAAATTAATCATGCAGGCAATGCGCTAATTGATATCGATAGTGATCTGGATGTCAGACAAGATTATTCATATGATCATTTTGGAATGCGCCGCCGCTGTAATAAGATGTGCATAAAATTCACTTCAGAGCCATTTTTGCCCGATGCGCCGAAAGATCCCTTCTACCCAGGCCATGGCGGTCTTCGAGTCTGCTGCACGCCATCAGAGTTTTACCAAGGCGGCGCAGGAAATGGCCGTGACGCAAAGTGCAGTCTGCCGTCAGGTGGCTGCGCTGGAGGAATTCCTGGGCCTGAAGCTGTTTCGCCGTACCAAGCGCGGCGTGCGCCTGACCGAGGCCGGGGTGAGCTACAGTCATCAGGTCGGTCAGCGCCTGGACGAGATCGAGCGCGATGCCCTGCACCTGATGTCGCGCGACGGTCATGGCGATACCCTGGAGCTGGGCGTGATGCCGACCTTCGCCACCCGCTGGCTGTTGCCGCGCCTGCGTTCCTTCCTGGAGGCGCATCCGGGCGTGACCGTCAACCTGCGGCCGCGCACCCGGCCCTTCCTCTTCGAAGAGACCAATCTCGATGCCACGCTCTACGCCGGGCAAGCCAGCTGGCCCGGTACCGAGGGTGTGTTCCTGATGCGCGAGAGCATGGTGGCGGTGGCCAGCCCGGAACTCATCGGTCCCGACCGCAAGCTCACGCCCACCGGGCTGCTCGCTTATCCGCTGCTGCAGCAGAGCACTCGTCCCTACGTGTGGCGGCAGTGGTTCGCCTCCTTCGGCATGCAGGTGCAGAACGATCTGGTGGGCACCCAGCTGGAACTGTTCTCCATGCTGACCCAGGCGGCCATCGTGGGGATGGGCGTGGCGCTGATCCCGCGCTTCCTGATCGAGGATGAATTGCGGCGCGGCCTGCTGGTGGTGGCCGTTGATCACGATTACCTGAGCACCCACTCCTACTACCTGATCTATCCCGAGCGCACCTCCGAGCGGCCGCTCCTGCGCCTGTTCCAGGACTGGCTGGAAGAGCAGGCCAAGGCCTATCGCCTGCCCAGCGGATTGGGTTGAGCCGGGTCGGAGAAGGCCGTCTCGACAGGCGGAACCGGAGTGCGAAAAACGCACACGGTGATGCAAACAATTCGTTTGCGCCGGGGCAGGGCAGTCCGTATATTTTTGTCCACCGCCGCTGCGGGATCACTGTCTGCGCGACAGTGATCCCGCAACGATTCCTGATGCACAAATGAGGCTTCCATGAGCAAAACATCGCAACGACATTCCTTCGATTACGCCGATCCCCTGATGCTGGAGCAGCAACTGAGCGACGATGAACGCCAGGTGCGCGACGCCGCCCAGGCCTATTGCCAGGATCGCCTGGCCCCGCGCGTGCTGGAAGCCTTCCGCCACGAGAAGATGGATGTGAGCATCTTCCGCGAGATGGGCGAACTGGGCCTGCTGGGCGCGACCATCGATGAGCAATACGGTGGTGCCGGTCTGAATTACGTTTGCTATGGCTTGATCGCGCGCGAAGTCGAGCGCGTCGATTCCGGCTATCGCTCCATGATGAGCGTGCAGTCCTCGCTGGTGATGACCCCCATCAATGCCTTTGGGACGGAGGCGCAGAAACAGAAATACCTGCCCAAGCTGGCCAGCGGCGAATGGATAGGCTGCTTCGGCCTGACCGAACCCAACCACGGTTCCGACCCCGGCAGCATGATCACCCGCGCGCGCAAGGTGGACGGCGGCTACAGCCTGTCCGGCAGCAAGATGTGGATCACCAACAGCCCGGTGGCCGACGTCTTCGTGGTGTGGGCCAAGGATGACGAAGGCGAGATTCGCGGCTTCATCCTCGACAAGGGCGCCAAGGGCTTGTCGGCCCCGGCCATCCACGGCAAGGTCGGCCTGCGTTCTTCCATCACCGGGGAAATCGTGATGGACAACGTCTTCTGCCCGGAAGAAAACGCCTTCCCCGACGTGCGCGGATTGAAGGGCCCCTTCACCTGTCTGAACAGCGCGCGTTACGGCATCGCCTGGGGCGCACTGGGGGCGGCCGAAGACTGCTACGAGCGTGCGCGCCGTTACACCATGGAGCGCCAGCAGTTCGGCCGTGCGCTGGCGGCCAACCAGCTGGTGCAGAAGAAACTGGCGGACATGCTCACCGAAATCTCGCTGGGCCTGCAAGGCTGCCTGCGCCTGGGGCGTTTGAAGGATGAAGGTTATTCAGGCATCGAGCAGACCTCGATCATGAAGCGCAACAGCTGCGGCAAGGCCCTGGACATCGCCCGCATGGCGCGCGACATGATGGGCGGCAACGGCATCTCCGACGAGTTCGGCGTGGCGCGTCATCTGGTCAATCTGGAAGTGGTCAACACCTACGAGGGTACGCATGATGTGCATGCGCTCATCCTCGGCCGCGCCATCACCGGGCTGGCGGCTTTCTCCAACTGATGCCGCATCGCCTGCGGGCCGCCTCCATGGTGGCCTGCAGGCGGTCTACCCCCCTCTCGCTACAACACCCCTCGCTCGCGCAGCGCGGCGATCTGCGCTTCTTCCATCCCCAGCAGCGACTGCAAGACTTCTCCCGTGCCTTCACCCAACGAGGGCGGTGCCCTGCGTACCGGCAGACGTTCCCCATCGAAACGATAGGGCGGCGTCAGCACCTGTACGCTGCCCGCTTGCGCATGCGGATGCGTGCTGACCAGGCCGGCAGAGCTAGCGCGCGGGCTGGTCAGGGCCTCATGCAGGCCCAGCACTTCACCGCAGGGAATGCCGGCCTGGTGCAGCTTGGCCAGCAGGTCGGCGCGCTTGCGGGCCTTGAGTTCGCGGTTGATTTCCGGGACCAGCACGTCGCGATGCTGGCCACGGCTGACGTTGGTCTTGAAGCGCGCATCCTCGGCCAGGTCGGGACGGTCGATGACGCTGTGGCAGAAGCGCTGGTACTGGCTGTTGGTGCCTACCGTGATGACCAGGCGGCCATCGGCCGCATCGAAGACGCCATAGGGAATGATGGAAGGATGCGCATTGCCATAGCGCGGCGGATCGTCGCCCAGGATCAGTGCTTCCAGTCCGTAATACGAAGTGATCATGACGCCGCAGTCGAACAGCGCCATCTCCACATGTCGGCCCTGTCCGGTCTGCTGGCGCTGGTACAGCGCGGCCAGCACGCCCTGGGCGGAATACATGCCGGTGAACAGGTCCACCGCCGCCACGCCCAGTTTCAGCGGCGGCTGGCTGGCCTCGCCATTGAGTGACATCAGGCCGGATTCGCCCTGGATCACCAGGTCATAGCCGGGCCGTGTGGCCTCCGGCCCGCTGCTGTCGTAGCCGGTGATGGAGCAATACACCAGACCGGGATTGTCGCGGCGCAGGGTCTCGTAATCGAGGCCAAATTTCTGCACGCCGCCGAACTTGAAATTCTGGATCACCACATCGCTCTTGCGGGCCAGCTGGCGCACGATGTCCTGGCCTTCTTCGGTCTGCAGGTCCACGCTGATGGAGCGCTTGTTGCGGTTGACGCTGTTGAAATACGCGGTCTCGGTCGAGCCGATGCGGGTACCCCAGTCGCGCGTGTCGTCGCCGCGTTCGGGGTGCTCGACCTTGATCACTTCGGCGCCCAGGTCGCCCAGTACCATCGCACACCAGGGGCCGGCCAGCACGCGCGAGAGGTCCAGTACGCGCACGCCGGCCAGCGGCAGGGATGCAGTTTGTTCAGTCATGTCGTCTCCTCATGGACGGGATGCGTGCTGCGCTTGTTGTTCTGTATGACGTGCTTGCGCATCCCGGTACAGCTATTGTTTCGGTGCCTGACGCAGCCGCCGGAAATCGGCAGGCCGTTTTTCGAGGAAGGCGTGAATGCCCTCGGCCGCTTCGTCTTCGCCCTGCGAGAGCACCATGTGCTGCGCTTCCAGTTCCAGTTGTTCTTCCAGCGTGGCGCCGTAGGCATGCTGGCACAGGTGCTTGATGCGGGCCATGGCCTGTGCCGGACCGTCGGCCAGGGTGGCGGCCAGTTGCACGGCCGCTTCCAGTGCCTGTCCTGCCTCGGCCAGCTGATTGACCGCACCCATGGCATGCAGGCGTTCGCCATTGAAACGCTCGCCCGACAGGCACAGCTGCGTCAGCATCTGGCGCGACAGGAATTGCGCGAGGAAGGCCGTCACGCCGCCATCAGGCGTGAGCCCGACCTTGACATAGGCCACCGAGAACTGCGCTTGGCGCGTCGTCACCAGCAGATCGCAGGCCAAGGCCAGCGACAGCCCGGCACCTGCTGCGCCACCTTCGACGGCGGCGATCACCGGCTTGCTGCAGCGGCCGATGTGGCGGATCAGGTCGTGCAAACCTTCCAGCTTTGCACGGCGCTGCTGGGGTGCCATGCTGCGGCGCTGGGCCAGCAGGCGCAGGTCGCCGCCGGAGCAGAAGAAGTTGCCGCCCCCGGCCAGCACGATGGCCCCCACTTGCGGATCAGCCTGGGCCTGGTCGAGCGCGGCCGTCAGCGTCGCGTACAGGTCAGCGTTGAGGGCATTGCGCGTGGCCGGATCGTGATTGATGAGCACGCGCACCGCACCGCGCTGCTCCTGCAGGACTTCGCTCATGCCGGCATGTCGCGGCTCAGCGCGATATAGCGTTGCAGGTGGTAGTCCTCGTCACCGAGCTGGTGGTCGATCATCACCAGGCGCTTGGCGTAATGCGACAGCGGCAGTTCCCAGGTCATGCCGATGCCGCCGTGCAGCTGGATGGATTCTTCGGCCACCAGCGTACCGATGCGGCCGATGCTGAACTTGGCCGCCGACAGGGCGCGTTCACGTGTGAGGCGATCGGCCTCCAGTGCAGCAGCGGCATTGATGACCGCCGAGCGCGCCTGTTCCACTTCCAGCAGAAGATCGGCCATGCGATGTTGCAGGGCCTGGAAGCTGCCGATGGGCAGGCCGAACTGCTTGCGGGTGCGCAGGTAATCCAGCGTGGCTTCCTTGGCCACTTCCATCGCGCCCAGTGCTTCGGCGCACAGCGCCAGCACGCCGCGTCCGAGGATGCGCTCCAGCAGCGCAGCGCCTTGGCCCGCGCTGCCCAGCAGGGCGTCGGCGGGCAGGGCCACATCTTGCAGCAGCAGGTCGGCTACGCGGCCACCGTCGATGGTGTCGCTGCCTTGCAATTGCAGGCCCGCCGTATTGGCCGGGATCAGGAACAGCGAGATGCCGTCAGCGTCATCGCTCGCGCCGCTGGTACGGGCTGAGACCAGCAACACATCCGCCGCTTCCGCTTGCACCACGACCGCCTTGTGGCCTTGCAGGCGCCAGCTTCCGTCGGCTTCTTGCGTGGCGCGCGTGGTCACATGCGTGGGTGCATAGTGACTGTCGGCTTCTTCATGGGCCAAGGCGGCCAGGGTCTGGCCGGCGATGATGGGTTCCAGCAAGGCCTTCTGTGCGGGTGTGCCAGCCGCCGCGATGGCCTCGCCGACCAGGATGGCGCTGTCCAGCAAGGGCTCCAGCAGCAGGCCGCGGCCGATTTCTTCAAAGACCACGGCAATATCGAAACCGCCACCGCCGTAGCCGCCGTCTTCCTCACGGAAGAGCGCGCCGATCACGCCCATCTCGGCCAGTTGCGACCACATGTCGCGGCTCATGCCGGGTGCGGATTGCAGCAGGTGCTTGCGTTCTTCAAAACCATACTGTTCGGTAATGAGACGACGCAGGCTGTCGGCCAGCATGCGGCGTTCTTCGGTGTGCTCGAAATTCATGGGCATTCCCTCACAGGCCAAGGATCATCTTGGAGATGATGTTCTTCTGGATTTCATTGGAGCCGCCGAAGATCGACAGCTTGCGATTGTTGAAGTAATGCGCAGCCGCACCGGCAGCGGCCTCCGGGCCGAGCGTGTGGCCATCGTGGCCTTCATCCTGCGCCTGCCACTGATAGGGGCGCGCGTAAGGGCCCATGGCGCGGCGGGTGAGGGCGGTGATTTCCTGGCGGATCTCGGTGCCGCGTATCTTGAGCATGGAGCTTTCCGCACCGGGCGCACCACCGCCGGCCACCGCCGAGATGACGCGCAGGTTGGTGGTCTTCATGTTTTCCAGATCGATTTCCACGCGGGCCATGCGGGCAGCGAAGAGCGGGTCGTCGGCCAGCGGACGGCCATGGCTGCGTTGCGTGGCGGCGATTTTCTTCAGGCGTTGCAGGGCGGCCACCGAGAAGCCGATGCCGGCGATGTTGGTGCGCTCGTAGGTCAGCAGATACTTGGCGCAACTCCAGCCGCGATCTTCCTCGCCGACCAGGTTTTGTACCGGCACGCGCACATCGGTGAAGAAGACCTCGTTGACTTCGTGCTCGCCGTCCAGGGTGATGATGGGGCGCACTTCCACGCCCGGTGCATTCATGTCGATCAAGAGGAAGCTGATGCCTTCCTGCTTCTTGGCTTCGCGGTTGGTACGCACCAGGCAGAAGATCATGTTGGCGTAGTGGCCCAGCGTGGTCCAGGTCTTCTGGCCATTGACGATGTAATGGTCGCCATCGCGAACCGCATGCGTCTTCACGGCGGCCAGGTCGGAACCTGCACCGGGTTCCGAATAGCCCTGGCACCACCAGTCCTCGCCACTGAGGATGCGTGGCAGCCAGTATCGCTTCTGCGCTTCGTTGCCGTACTTGATCAATACCGGCCCCAGCATGTTGACGCCGAAAGGCACCACGCGCGGCGCATGCGCCAGGCAACACTCATGTTCGAAGATGAATTTCTCGATCACGGTCCAGCCGGTGCCGCCATATTCTCGGGGCCAGTGATTGGCCAGCCAGCCGCGTTCGTTGAGGATGGCGTGCCATTGTTCCATGTCGTCGCGGCTCAGGTGCTTGCCGCTGGCCACCTTGTCCGACAAGGCCTTGGGCAGCTTCTCGGCGAGGAAGGCGCGCACGCTGTCGCGGAAGGCTTCTTCGGCCGGGGTGAAATTCAGATCCATTCCAGTCTCCTTGGGGATGCAGTGCAGCGATGCTGCGCTTCAATAGATTTCAAACAGGCCGGCCGCACCCATGCCGCCGGCGATGCACATGGTCACCACCGCGTAGCGCGCACCGCGCCGCTTGCCCTCGATGAGCACGTGGCCGGCCAGGCGCGCTCCGGTCATGCCGAAGGGATGGCCGATGGCAATGGCACCGCCGTTGACGTTGAGCAGTTCGTCCGGAATGCCCAGGCGGCGCTGGCAGTACAGGGCTTGCGAGGCGAAGGCTTCGTTGAGTTCCCACAGGCCGATGTCATCCATGCGCAGGCCATGACGCTGCAACAGGCGCGGCACCGCAAAGACCGGGCCGATACCCATCTCGTCGGGTTCGCAGCCGGCCACCACCAGGCCACGGAAAGCGCCCAGCACCGGCAATCCGGCGCGTTCGGCGGCGCGCGCTTCCATCATCACGCAGGCCGAGGCGCCATCGGAGAGCTGCGAGGAATTGCCGGCGGTGATGAACTGGTCCGCACCCATCACCGGGGCCAGCTTGGCCAGCGCCTCATAGGTGGTGCCGGGACGATTGCAGTTGTCGGCCTCCACCGTGACTTCGCGCAGGCTGGTCTGGCCGCTGGCCTTGTCGGTGACCTGCATGGTGGTGGTGCAGGCGATGATCTCGTCGCGGTAGCGTCCGGCTTCCTGTGCTTCGGCGGTCTTGCGCTGGCTGGCTTCGGAGAAGCGATCCTGGTCTTCGCGCGAGATACCGTAGCGCGCGGCCACGATGTCGGCGGTCTCGATCATGGGCAGATAGAGATCGGGCTTGTGTTCGACGATCCACGGGTCCATGCCGCTGTCGCCGCTGTCGGTGGCACTACGGCTGCGGATCTGCGAGATGCTTTCGACACCGCCTGCGATCATGGCGTCAGCACCATCGACCACGATGCGCCCAGCCGCCATGGCAATGGCTTGCAGGCCCGAGGCACAAAAACGATTGACGGTGGTGCCGGCGATGCTGATGGGCAGGCCCGCGCGCACGATGGCCTGGCGCGCGATGTTGCGCCCGGTGGTACCTTCCGGATAGCCGCAGCCGAGGATGGCATCCTCGATCTGGCCCGGATCGATGCCGGCGCGCTCAACCGCTGCGCGCACCGCAAAGGCCGCCAGGGTCGGACCGGGCGTGACGTTGAATTCGCCGCGATGGGCCTTGGTCAAGGGGGTACGCGCGGTGGATACGATGACGGCTTCCCGCATCATGGAATTCTCCTGGAAGGATGGTGCAATGGGGAGACCGGCGATGCGCACGGTCTCCGGCGAGTCCGGTTTGGCGATCAGCCGGCCTGGTTCAGCGAATCAAAATTGGCACCGCGTTCGACCAGCTCCACCAGCAGCGGCGAGGGTGTCCAGAACAGCGGGTCTTCGGCGGCAAAGGCACGGATGTCGGCCAGCACATTGGGCAGGCCCACCATGTCGGCATATTTCATGGGACCGCCACGATGGCGCGGGAAACCGTAGCCGTACAGGAAGGTGACATCCACATCCAGCGGACGTAGCGCAATGCGCTGATGGACCACATTGGCACCTTCATTGATCATCGCGGCCAGGTAGCGGCGCTGGATGTCTTCCTTGCTGAAGCTGCGCGGGGTGATGCCGGCGCGTGCACGTTCCTCGTCGATGAGCGTCAGCACTTCCGGATCGGGCGCGCCGCTGCGCGGGCCATCGGGATAGCGATAGAAGCCGCGTCCGCTCTTTTGTCCAAACCAGCCGCGTTCGCACAGGCGGTCGGCGATGTGCACGTAGCGCGCGCGCGGATCGCGGGTAGCGGCACGGCGTTTGCGGGTGGCCCAGCCGATGTCGCCACCGGCCAGGTCCACTACCTGATAGGGCCCCATGGCAAAACCGAAGTCGCGCACGGCCTCATCGATTTCGTAAGGCGAGGCGCCATCTTCCATCAGGGCATCGGCTGCCTGGCGATACACGGCCAGGATGCGGTTGCCGATGAAGCCATCGCAGACACCAGCGCGCACCGGCACCTTGCGCAGGCGCTTTGCCAGTTCGAAGGCGGTGGCCACCACATCGGCGGCGACCTGGCGCGGCACCACGATTTCCAGCAGCTTCATCACATTGGCCGGCGAGAAGAAATGCAGGCCGATCACGTCCGCAGGACGGGAGATGCTGGCGGCAATCGCATCGATGTCGAGGTAGGAAGTGTTGGTCGCCAATACGGCACCGGGTTTGCAGACGCGGTCCAGTTCAGCGAAGACGGCTTGTTTCACGTTCAGATCTTCGAACACGGCTTCTATCACCACATCGGCGGCGGACAAGGCTTCATAACGGGTGCTGCCGTGCAAGCGTGCCAGCACGGCATCGCGGGCCTCTTGCGTGAGACGGCCCTTGGCCACCTGCGCGTCGTAAACTTTTTCCACATGGCCGCGTCCACGTGCGAGGGCTTCATCGTCGCGTTCGATCATGGTCACCGGCAAACCGGCATCGAGTACCGCCACGGCGATGCCCGCGCCCATGGTGCCGCCGCCGACCACGCCGATCCGGGCGATGGGGCGGGGCTGGGCGTTGCGGGTCTCGGGGGCTTTCTGCACTTCGCGTTCGGCGAAGAAGGCATGGATCAGACCGGCGCGCTGCGGGCTGTCCAGACATTGCAGGAAGAACTGGCGTTCCAGCGCCAGGCCCTGGTCGAAGGGCAGGGTGGTGGCGGCTTCGACGGCATCGATGATCTTGTGCGGGGAGAACAGGCCGCGCGATTTCTTGCCGGTCTCGGCGCGGGCGGCGCTGATGGCGGCCTGCGCGGCAGCGCTGTCGGACAGGGCGCTGCCGTCGCGACTGCGGCGCACCGGGGCGCCCATGTCCAGCAGCGTCTGCAATTCGCGCAGACCGGCCGCGCGCGCTTGTGCGGCGTCCTCACCCTCGGCCAGATGGTCGACCAGTCCCAGCCCCAGGGCTTCCTTGGCGCTCAGGTGGCGACCGCTGAGCATCATCTCCAGCGCGGCCTGCGCGCCGATGAGGCGTGGCGTGCGCTGGGTGCCACCGGCACCGGGCAGCAGGCCCAGCTGGACTTCCGGCAGCCCCAGACGGGCGTTGGCGAGGGCCAGCCGGTAGTGCGCTGCCAGCGCCACTTCCAGTCCGCCGCCCAGGGCCGCGCCGTGGATGGCCGCCAGCACCGGCTTGCTGCAGGCCTCGATGCGGTTGCACAGCTCGGTCAGCAGCGGTGCCTGGGGCGGTTTGCCGAACTCGCGGATGTCGGCACCACCGATGAAGTTGCGGCCCGCGCCAGTCACCAGGATGGCGGCCACGCCTGCATCGGCCTCACCTTCTTCGATGGCCGCCAGCAAGCCACGGCGCACTGCGACACCCAGTGCATTGACCGGCGCATTGTCGATGGTCACGACCAGGATGGCGCCTTCGCGCGCCAGATGAACGGGGGGCAGCTCGCCCGCAACCGTGGCTTGGTTGGACATGCAGCAGTCTCCTGATTTAGTTGGTTCGCATAGCGAAATTCAAGTTCGCAAATTGGATTTTCCGGCAACGATACCGCATTTGCGTCGTGTGTGTAAACCGTGCATGAACAAGGGTGACAATCTGCACAATTCTCTAAGGGAGGCAGAAGGGGAGCGGCTTTGCGGGCGATTCTTCAGAATGGGGCCGGGGCCGGCAGGGCTTTTCCACGATGCAGATGGACCACACGTAGACCGATGATTTCGCACAGCGGAACACGCGTTCGCAAATAATTGACACTGCCAATTCAGGTGTGTACATTCCACTGCCAATGAGGGCGACGTGACCACTCGGCACGACCCTGCCACGCGGAGAAGTGACGGATGGATGAGATAGTGTCGTTCAAGGGAGAAGATGAGAGCCACGACCGGCAGTTCGTCAATGCCCTGGCGCGCGGGCTGGAGATTCTGCGCTGCTTTCGTCCCGGCGAGATCTATCTCACCAACACTGAACTGGCCAAGCGTACCGGTCTGCCCAAGCCGACCATCTCACGACTGACGCATACCCTGACCCGGCTGGGTTATCTCGAATATTCCGAAGACCAGGGCCGCTATCAGCTCGGCTCGGGCGTGCTGGCGCTGGGTTATTCGCTGCTCTCCGGCATGGATGTGCGCAAGCTGGCGCGTCCGGCCATGCAGGAGCTGGCTGACTATTCGCAATGCAATGTGGCGCTGGGCATCCGCGATCGCTTGAGCATGGTCTACATCGAGGCCACGCGCGGCCAGTCCGCGGTGACCTTGCGCCGCGACGTCGGTTCGCGCATCCCGCTGGCCACCACCTCCATGGGCCGCGCGCTGCTGTGCGCACTGCCCCAGAACGAACGCGATTTCCTGATGGACCACATCCGCCTGCGCAACGAAGAGCAATGGCCCAAGGTCAAGGCCGGCATTGAGCAGGCTTTCAAGGATTATCAGGATCATGGCTTCTGCATTTCCGTGGGCGAATGGGAAAAGACCATCAGTGCCGTGGGCGTGCCCATGATCGATGCCAACGAGGAAAAGATCATGGCCTTCAACTGCGGCGGCCCGGCCTTCATGCTCACGCGCGAGATGCTCATGGAAGATCTCGGTCCGCGTCTGGTGAACGTGGTGCGCACGGTAGAAGCCAGCATGGGCCGCCATTGAAGGGCAGCAGTACAGAACAGGCAAGAACCAGGTCGGAGACAGACAAGCAGGCGTGAGCGCTTCCGGCAATCGTGCAGTAGCGTGCAGTAGCGCAAGTCCATCACAACAAGAAACAACAAGATCGAGCCGTCCGGGTCATGGCGACCCGTTTCGGCAATGGCTGCCCGGTGCGGTGAGGCCGGGATGCGTCCGCATGGATGGCCTCATCCTGCGTACGTCCATTGCTGAAACGAGCGCTGTGCGTGGCGGACATCACATCAACATCACTCAGATGAAAAAGGTGGAGACAATGACGAACAAGCATCACGGCATCAAGCGACTGGTCCTGCTGGCCGGGTTCGCCTCGGCACTGGCCGGCGGCATGGGCAGGGCGGTGGCCGACGAACTCAAGGTCGGCGTGGAGATTCCCCTCACGGGTAGCCTCGCGCGGGTTGGCTCGGGCATGCAGGAAGGCATCAACGTGGCTGCCGACGTCTTCAACAAGACCAATGGCAAGCACAAGATCAAGCTGGTCACCATCGATAACGAGTCGGCCCCGGCCAAGGCCATCGCCGCCGTCGAGAAGCTGGCCGGCGAGGGCGTGGTGGCCATCACCGGCGGCTACGGTTCCAACAACATCGCGCCGGCCGCCGATGCGGCGGGCAAGGCCGGCTTGGTCTACGTGACCTCGGGCGGGGTCGATGACAACCTGGTCAATAGCGGTCGCAAGAACTTCTTCCGCATCAACAATGTGGCCGGTTACCAGAAGGCCATGGTGGGACTGTTGGAGGACATGAATGCCCGCTCGGTGTCGATCGTCTATTCCACCAAGGAAGCCACTGCCGCCCTGGCCAAGGATCTGGAGAAAGCCTGGGGCGCCAAGGGGCTCAAGGTGACCTCCCATGCCTTCGATCCGGCCATCAGTGACTTCAAGCCCATCATCAACAAGATCAAGCTGCAGGACAAGCCGGAAGTCATTGCCATGATCGGCTACGAGAATGACTACGTCGGCATCCTGCGCGCCGCCCGCGTGTTGAAGCCTGCCGTCAAGGCCATGGTCGGCGTCTGGTCGCTGGCCACTCCCAAGATGGCCCAGGACTTCCCCGATCTGGTGCCCAACGTCTACGGCACGGCACTGCTGCCTTATCCGGCACAGTTCACCAGCGCCGACGGCAAGCTCTTTGAGGAAACCTACCGTCGTCTCTACAAGAAGGACCCGGACTATCTCGGTCAGTTCGGTTACGTGCAATCGATGCTGCTGTTCGAAGCCATCGCCCGCGCTGCCGACAAGGGAACGCTGAAGAAGGATGGCGTGGCCGAGGAAATGCGCAAGACCGACCGCGAGACCCTGATCGGTCGCGTGCAGTTCGGTGCCAATGGCGACAACCTGAACTTTACGCATCACATGGGCCAGCACCAGGGGGACAAGATCGCCATCGTCTGGCCCAAGTCGGCCGCCACCAACAAGATGAATTATCCGGCAGTGCCCTGGTAATGCCCGGCCGGCGCGTGCTGCCCTGAGGCGACCGCGCCGCAGCCTACTCCAACGGAATGCAGACATGACTGAACTGATACTGCAAGCCCTATATTCCGGGCTGCTGCAGGGGGGCTCCTACGCTCTCATTGCCCTGGGCCTAGCGCTGGTATTCGGTGCCATGCGGGTCATCAACCTGGCCCAGGGCGAGCTGGTGCTGCTGGCCGCCTACATTGCCTACTCGGTGGAATCCGGCCTTGGTCTCAACCCGGTGCTGGCCATTCCCATCGCGCTGGTGGTGGTGTGCCTGACCTCGGCCATCGTGTATTTCGTGGTCAGCCGCATCAAGAAGGACCGCGAGATCAATTCGCTCATCCTCACCTATGGCATCGGCGTGATCCTTACCAACGGCATGCTGCTGATCTGGAAGGCCGACATCCGTTCCACCAGTTCGGAATGGCTACAGGAAGCCTTCGTGCTCGGTCCCTTTTACAGCATGCGCAGCGAGGTGCTGTTCTTTGGTGTGAGCCTGCTGATGATGGCGGCGCTCTGGTGGTGGCTCTCGCGCAGCTGGTACGGCCGCGCGGTGCGTGCCGTCTCCAGCAATCGCGATGCGGCCAAGCTCATGGGCATCAACCCCGGCTATACCGAACTGGTGTCCTTCATCGTGGCAGGCGTGCTGGCTTCCTTCGCGGGGGTGGCGCTGTTCAGTTATGGTGTCATCAGTCCAGCTTATGGCGGGGTGCTCACGGTCAAGGCTTTCATTATTACTGTGCTGGCCGGTGTGGGTTCGATTCCGGGCGTGCTCATCGGTGCGGTGCTGCTGGGCGTGGCCGAAGCGCTGACCGTGACGTTGGCCAGTTCGGCCTTGCAGGAACTGGCCGGCATGGGATTGTTCCTGCTGGTGCTGTTCATCATGCCCAACGGCTTGTTCGGCGTGCGGGCAAGGAGGGGATGAGACCATGACGATGAACAAGAACAAGCTTTCCGCTCTGGTGCTGCCGCTGTTGCTGGTCGCTGCCCCCTTGCTGCTGGCGCAGGATCACTACGTGATGAGCCTCATGGTGGCCGCCATGGTGATCGGCGGCATCGCGTTGTCATGGGCACTGCTGGGCAATCTGGGCGGCATGATCAGCTTCGGCCATTCTGCCTTCTTCGGGGTCGGGGCTTATACCTCGGCGGTATTGAGCATGAAATTCGGCGTACCCGTACTGATCGCACTGCTGCTGGGCGGCGTCGGTGCGCTGGTGGCGGCGCTGGCGATGTTGCCGGTGCTGCGCCTGCGCGGACCGTATTTCGCGCTGGCCATTCTGGCGTATGCGCATATTTTCCGCATTCTGGCCACAGAGTGGACCTCCATGACGGGCGGCTCCGGCGGGCTCTCCAGCATCGCGCGCCTGCCCACGGTGATGGGGGTGGACTTGTCCAGCAAGATCGGTGCGTATTTCGTGATCCTGGTGATCGTGGCCCTCTTCGCCGCCATCTATGCCGCCGTGCGCGAGAGCCACCATGGGCTGGCGCTGCGTGCCATGCACGAGAGTGAGGATGCGACCCGCGTGGTCGGCGTCAACAGCACCGTGCTCAAGGGCATGATGCTGCTGCTGTCGGCCTTCATGTGCGGGGTGGTGGGCGCCTTCAATGCACACTACATCAGCTTCCTGGAACCGGACTACGCCTTCAGTGGCCTGTGGGTCACCATCCCCATCGTGGCGGCCATCTTCGGTGGTTATCGCAGCATCACCGGACCGGTGGTCGGTGCGGTGGTGGTCTACCTGCTGGATCAACTGGTATTCAAGAACATCATCCCCTCCGGCCATCAACTGGTGCTGGGCGCCTTGCTGGTGGCGATGATCGTCTTCAGTCCCGATGGCCTGCTGCCGCTGCTGCGCAAGCTGGGACGGGGCAAGGACAACGGTGCAGGAGGTCAGCATGCTGCAACTTGAAAAAGTGTCGGTGCGTTTCGGTGGTCTCACCGCCGTCGATGAAGTCTCGCTGCAGGTCGGCACCGGCGACGTGGTCGGACTGGTCGGCGCCAATGGCGCGGGCAAGACCACGCTCTTCAACGCCATTTCCGGATTGGTGCGGCCCACGGGTGGGAGCATCCGCTTCGACGGCACCGATATCCTCAAGGCACCGCTGCATCGCCGTGCACGGCTGGGCATCGGACGCACCTTCCAGATTCCGCAGCCCATGCACGAACTGACGGTACGGCAGAACCTCATCGTGGCGCAGCGCTTTGCCACCGGCAAGGTGGATGCGGGCAGGATTGCCGAGGTGCTGGCCTTTACCGGCCTGGCCGAGAAGGCCGATCGCGATGCCGCCACTGGCCTGGCGCTGACCGAACTGAAGGCGCTCGAAGTGGCCAAGGCCCTGGCCACGCAGCCCAAGCTGCTCTTGCTCGATGAAGTGCTGGCCGGTCTGGAGACCAATGGCAAGCGGCGTTTCATGCAGATGCTCAAGGGTTTGCACGAAGCCTTCGCGGTGGGCATCGTCATCATCGAACACGACATCGAGACCATCAGCAACCTGTGCGCGCGCGTGGCCGTGCTCAACTTCGGGCAGCTCATCGCCGAGGGTACACCGGCGCAGGTGTTCAATGATCCGGCCGTCATCAAGAGCTACACGGGAGCCTGAATGCTTGAAGTCACCAAGCTGCGCGCCGGCTATGGCGCCATCAACGTGCTGTGGGATGTCTCGCTGACGGTGGGGCGGGGACAGCTGACCACCATCATCGGCCCCAATGGGGCCGGCAAGACCACGCTGCTGCGCGCGATCATGGGCCTGATCCCGATCGGGCAGGGGCAGGTCGCGCTGGAGGGGCGCGTGCTCAATGGCACGCCGACCTGGGAGATGTCCAAGGTCTCGATGGCGATGATCCCGGAAGGGCGCATGATTTTCCGTGCCATGAGCATCGAGGAAAACCTCATCGTCGGCGCCTTCGCCCCGCAGCATCGCGCCCGCGTGAAGGACAACCTGGAGCGCGCCTACACCATGTTCCCGCGCCTGCGCGAGCGGCGCCGCCAGCTGGCCGGATCGCTCTCGGGTGGCGAGGCGCAGATGCTGGCCATGGCGCGCGGGCTGATGTCGGAGCCCAAGCTGCTCATCATCGATGAACCCTCGCTGGGACTGGCACCGGTGGTGGTCAACGAACTCTTCGAGATCCTTGCACGCCTGAAAGAAGAGGGGCGCACCATCATCCTGGTGGAACAGAACACCGAGCGCGCCGTGGGCGTGGCCGATCATGTCTATCTGATGCAGGGTGGCAAGGTGATCCTGTCGCAGCAGGCCGATCAGGTGGCGCTGGACCACCTGCATGATCTTTACTTCGCACGATGAGGCGGGGGCCGCGATGTTCCTGCTTGCCCCTGCGCGGCAGGGTGAAGCTTTCTGTCAAAAACTGAGAGCGGCCCTCAGAAGCGCGGCTTGACGGTCTTCCACTCGGGTTTGTACTTGCGCATCTGCCCCACGTCGTCGCGCTGGCGGATGCCGCATTCCAGGTAGAGCTGGTGCAGCTTGCGCAACTGTTCCGGGTCCACCTCCACGCCCAGGCCCGGTGCGTCAGTGATCTGTACGCAGCCGTTGCGAATGGGCAGCTTGCCGCCCCGGATGACTTCCTCGTCCGGCTCCTGCCAGGGATAGTGGGTATCGCAGGCATAGGAGAGATTCTCCACCGCTGCCGCCACATGCGACATCGCCATCAGGCTGATGCCCAGGTGCGAGTTGGAGTGCATCGACACGCCCAGGCCGAACACATCGCACATCTTGGCCAGTTGCTGGGTATCGCGCAGGCCACCCCAGTAGTGGTGATCGGCCAGGACGATCTGGACGCTGTTCAAGGCCACGCTGCGGCGCAGTTCATCGAAGTCGGTCACCACCATGTTGGTGGCCAGCGGCAAACCGGTGCGGCGGTGCAGTTCGGCCATGCCTTCCAGGCCGGGGGTCGGGTCTTCGTAGTATTGCAGATCGTCGCCCAGCAGTTCGGCCATGCGGATGGCCGTCTCCAGCGACCAGTTGCCGTTGGGGTCGATGCGCAGCGGGGCGTCGGGGAAGGCTTTCTTGAGCGCCTTGATGCAGGCTACCTCATGCTCGGGGTCCAGCGCGCCGGCCTTGAGCTTGATGCTCTTGAAGCCGTTTTCCTCGATCATCCTGCGCGCCTGCGCGACGATCTGTTCTTCGCTCAGCGCCTCGCCCCAGACGTCCGGTGCATAGGGGCTGTCGATGTGCCGGGCGTACTTGAAGAACAGATAGGCGCTGAACGGGATTTCCTTGCGCACCGCGCCGCCCAGCAAATCCACCAGCGGTACCTTCAGATAGCGTGCCTGCGCATCCAGGCACGCCACTTCGAAGGCCGAATAAGCGTTCGAGACGGCCTTGCCGGCATGCGAACCCGGTGCCAGTTCGGCGCCCGCATTGCTGGCCGGGGCCGTCCTGGCGACCACGCCGCGCACGATGGCGCGCAGACCGTTGAGGTTGAACGGGTCCAGACCGATCAACCGGTCCTTGACCAGATCGAGGATCTTCAGCGCCGGTGCGTCTCCATAGCTTTCGCCCAGGCCGATGTGGCCGTTGTCCGTTTCGATCTCGATGATGGAGCGCAGCGCATAGGGTTCATGGATGCCGCTGGCATTCAAGAGCGGGCCATCCTTGAAGGCGATGGGCGTGACGGTGACGCGGGTGATTTTCATGTTGGACTTCCTGTGATGTGCGGGAAACGGATTTGCTCTGTTGTTCAGCGCGAGGCGCCCGGCCCCGAGCGGGCCAGAAACACCACGCCGGCAGCCACCAGCGAGGTGATCGCCAGGCCCATCAGGCCGCCCTGGATGGAGCCGGTGCGCTGCTCCAGAAAGCCGAAGGCGGTCGGTGCAACGAAGCCGCCCAGGTTGCCGATGGAATTGATCAGCGCGATGACGCCGGCGGCGATGCGCGCATCCAGATACCCCTGCGGCAGTGGCCAGAACAGGGAAGAAGCCGCCTTGAAACCGACTGCCGCAAAGCAGATCGAGACGAAGGCGTAGACCGAGTCGCCAAAGGTGGAGGCGAACATGCCAATGGCCGCAATCACCAGCGCCGTTGCGGCCCAGGCCTGCTGGTGCTTGTAGCGGGCCGCCAGGGCGGCAAAGAGGTACATGGCGAGAATCGAAATCAGCCACGGAATGGAATTGAACAAACCGACCTGGAAATCGCTGAAGCTGCCCATCTTGCGGATGATGCTGGGCAGCCAGAAGGTGGCGCCATAGATGGTGAGCGAGATCGAGAAGTAGATGAAGCAGAAGATCAGGATCTGCGGATCGCGCAGCAGGCGCAACGATGACACATGTTCGGGTTTGTGCTTCAGGCGCTCGGCCTGTTCTGCCACGATGGCGCGGGTGATGGCAGTGCGTTCCTGTTCGGTGAGCCATTTGGCGTCGCCGGGCATCGAATCCAGCCAGAACCAGACGAAGCCGCACAGCACCACCGAGGCCATGCCCTCGATGATGAACATCCATTGCCAGCCATGCAGGCCGCCGCCACCGAGTTGCAGCAGCCCGCCCGAGATCGGGCCGGAGAGAATGGACGCCAGTGCCGAGCCGGACAGGAAGATGGCCATGGCGCGCCCGCGCTCGCTGGCCGGCAGCCATTGCGTGAAGTAGTAGATCACGCCGGGGAAGAAGCCGGCCTCGGCTGCGCCCAGCAGGAAGCGCAGCACGTAGAAGGTGGTTTCGCTGTTGACGAATGCCATTGCGGTGGCCGCCAGGCCCCAGGTCGCCATGATGCGGGTGAGCCAGGCCTTGGCGCCGAAGCGTTGCAGCAGCAGGTTCGAGGGGACCTCGAAGATGGCATAGCCGACGAAGAACAGGCCGGCGCCCAGGCCGAAGGCGGCGGTGCCGATGCCCACATCGGTGGCCAGATGGCTGCGTACGAAGCCGATGTTGACGCGGTCAATGTAGTTGACGATGAACATCACCACGAATAGTGGCAACACCCGATGCTTGATCTTTCTGACCGCCTGCAACAGCAGCGAAGGTTCGGCCGCTGCGAAGGCGCTGGCCGATGGCTTGATGGTTTCCACGCATGTCTCCTGAATGGGAAGGGCGCTGCCGCCGGGCCTCTCCCGGGCCGTGCCGTCCAGACTCGACGGTCGTCATGCGTAGCGCGATGTGGTGCATTAAAACACTAATATATTAGTGCGTCAATGAGGCGAGGACGGGTATCATGCCGGGCAGGAGCGCGGGCTGGTCGTTTATATGAAGCCTGCCAGTTTTGAGCTGAGGATTGTCTGCATGAGCACTGCCACCGAACCGATCACCATTACGATTCCGCCGCTGGACCGTTCACGGCACGCTGCGCCGCAGGTCTTCGAGCATCTGCGCGAACTCATCATCGGCATGCGCCTGGTACCGGGCACCGTGCTGCAGCGTGCGGAACTGGCCACGCAATACGGATTGAGCCAGACGCCGATCCGCGATGCACTCATCAAATTGGGCGAGGAGGGGCTGGTGGACATCTTCCCCCAGCATGCGACGGTGGTCAGCGCGATCAATGTGACGCAGGCGCGGCAGGCGCATTTCCTGCGGCGCTCCATCGAGCTGGAGATTGTCCATACGCTGGCGCGGCGCATTGATGGCGCGCTGGTGAAGCGATTGCGCGACAGCATCGAGGTGCAACGCGTATTGGCCGGGCGCGAGAACTACAGCGAGTTCGTGCTGGCCGATCAGGCCTTCCATCGCCAGATGTACGAGGCCGCGCAAGTGCCGGAGCTATGGGTGATGGTGCGGCGGCAGAGCGGCAACCTGGACCGCCTGCGCAATCTGCATGTACCCATTCCCGGCAAGGCCAAACGCGTGCTGCGCGATCACGCCGCGTTGGTCGATGCCCTCGCGGCGGGCGATGCGCCGACGGCACAGGCGGCGCTGCGCGAGCACCTGTCGGGCACCCTCACGCATCTGGAAGAGATCCGCGAGCGTTTCCCTCACTACCTCAAGGATTGAACGGCACGGCCAGCAGCCTGACGCCCATGAACAACGCCCCGCCATCTCACGATGGCGGGGCGTTGTTCATGATGCCGCTGAAACGGCGTTACCAGATCATGCCTTGGATTTGCCGTCCTGCGCCTTGGCCGCAGCCAGTGCGGTCATGTTGATGACGCGGCGCACGGTGCTCGACGGGGTCAGCACGTGCACCGGGGCGGCGGCGCCCAGCAGGATGGGGCCGATGGTGGTGCCCTGACCGCTGCTGGTCTTCAAGACGTTGAAGAGGATGTTGGCCGCATCCAGGTTGGGGCAGACCAGCACGTTGGCCGCACCGGTCAGAGCGCTGTCGGTCAGGCCCGCATTGTGGCGGATCTTCTCCGACAGGGCGGCGTCGCCATGCAGTTCGCCGGCGGACTCGACCCCCGGTGCCAGCTTCTTGAAGGCGTCATGCGCGGCGGCCATCTTGCGGGCCGAGGGGCGCGAGGAGCTGCCCCCGTTGGAGTGCGACAGGAAGGCCACCTTCGGCGGCACACCAAAGCGCGCGACCTCTTCGGCAGCGGCCTTGGTGATGCGGGCCAACTGCTCGGCGTCCGGGGTGTCATTGACGTAGGTGTCGGTGATGAAGAGCGTCTGTTCCGGCAGCAGCACGGCGTTGAGGGCAGCGAACTCCTGCGCGCCGTCCTTCAGGCCAATCACCTTTTCCACATGGGCCAGATGGCCATCGTAGTTGCCATCGAGGCCGCACAGCATGGCGTCGGCATCACCGGCCTTGACCATCAAGGCCGCCAGCAGGCTGGCGCTGGCGCGCACGTCGGCTTCGCTGCCATCCTTGTATTGGGCGGCGTACTGTGCCACGCGGGCATCGCTGGCCGGGTCGATCACTTGCACGTTCTGGCCGATCTTGATGCGCAGGCCGGCCTTCTTGATGCCGGCTTCGATGGCGGCGGGCTGGCCCACCAGGATCGGTGCGGCCAGGCCTTCGTCGGCCACGAACTGCACGGCGCGCAGTACGCGCTCATCCTGGCCTTCGGCGTAGACCACGCGTTGCGGCGCGACCTTGGCGGTATTGAAGACAGGCTGCATGAACATGCCGGTCTGGTAGATGAAGCGGGTCAGTTCTGCACGGTAGGCGTCGTAGTCCTGGATGGGGCGGGTGGCCACACCCGACTCGGCGGCGGCCTTGGCCACGGCGGGGGCGATCTTGAGGATCAGGCGCGAATCGAACGGGGTCGGGATCAGGTAGTCAGGGCCGAACACCAGTTCCTTGCCCGGATAGGCGGCGCTGACTTCGGCGCTGGTCTCGGCCTTGGCCAGGTCGGCGATCTGGCGCACGCAGGCCAGCTTCATGGCTTCGGTGATCTTGGTGGCGCCGCAGTCCAGCGCACCACGGAAGATGTAGGGGAAGCACAGCACGTTGTTGACCTGGTTTGGATAGTCCGAACGGCCGGTGGCGATGATGCAGTCGGGACGGACCGACTTGGCCAGTTCGGGACGGATTTCCGGTTCCGGATTGGCCAGCGCCAGGATGATGGGCTTGTCGGCCATGGTCTTGACCATCTCGGCAGTCAGCACGCCCGGGGCGGAGCAGCCCAGGAAGACGTCGGCACCATTGACCACATCGGCCAGGGTGCGTGCTTCGGTCTTGATGGCGTAACGCTGCTTGGAGGCGTCCAGGCCACCGGGGCGACCTTCATAGATGACGCCCTTGCTGTCGACCATGTAGACGTTCTCGCGCTTCACACCCAGGCCGATCATGACTTCCACGCAAGCGATGGCGGCCGCGCCCGCACCGGAGACGGCGATCTTGACTGCGCCGATGTCCTTGCCGACCAGTTCCAGGCCGTTGAGCAGTGCCGCCGAAGAGATGATGGCGGTGCCGTGCTGGTCATCGTGGAAGACCGGGATGTTCATGCGGGCCGAGAGTTTCTGCTCGATGTAGAAGCATTCCGGGGCCTTGATGTCTTCCAGGTTGATGCCGCCCAGGGTCGGTTCCAGCGCGGCGATGATCTCGACCAGCTTGTCGGGGTCGTTCTCGGCCAGTTCGATGTCGAACACGTCCACGCCGGCGAACTTCTTGAACAGGCAGCCCTTGCCTTCCATCACGGGCTTGGAGGCCAGCGGACCGATGTTGCCCAGGCCCAGCACGGCGGTGCCGTTGCTGATGACGGCCACCAGGTTGCCGCGCGAGGTGTAGTCGAAGGCCTTCAGCGGATCGGCTTCGATGTCCAGGCAGGGATAGGCCACGCCCGGCGAATAGGCCAGCGACAGGTCGCGCTGGTTCGACAGGGGCTTGGTGGCGCGCACTTCGATCTTGCCGCGGGTCGGGGTACGGTGGTATTCGCGGGCGGCGTCACGCAGGAGTTGCTCGGCGGCGGAAATTTGTTGGGTCATGGTCTTCTTGAGGGGTTAAACGGTCCTGGACAAGCGGTCTGTGCAACGACGGGCGTCGGCGGCCAGCTTGCGCTGTTCTTGTTTCCTGGTCTTGAATGCGGCGGGCCGATCGGGAAGGATGGTGGATTCTCGTCGGTCCGGAGTGGGGTGCGGGAACCGCTGGCCAGTTCTGCCTGCCGGTGGTCCGCGCCTGCCTCCGCCCGCTCCGGGCTTGTGGCCGCTGGAACGGGTGCGGGGAGGGGGATATTACCTAAAAATTCACACTTCGGGTTTTTTGCGGGCATGCCGTTTGATATCAGGGGCCGCGTGCGGCTGTTACAAGCTGTTTCCAAGTTGACGATTGTTGACACAAATCTTCGGCTTCCGCGCGCGCATAATCATTCATACCGCGAAGATGAGGGCGCTTCAGGTCATCCACGTCAGCTGTTTCCATCGTTGTGTCTACAGTCTTCGTTTCAAACGCGATGCACGCGTTTTTCTTGGATTTTTCATTTTTCGTTGGGAGCCAGGCATCATGAGTCCGCAAGAAACACAAGCACTCCAGGATTTTCTCCAGCAATTGACGCAGGTGCAGGGCATCAGCAAGGATGCCCAGGCCGACGCCATGATCCAGGCGGCGGTGGCGCGCCAGCCGGATGCGGCTTACCTGCTCGTGCAACGGGCCTTGCTGATGGAGCAGGCCCTCAACGCCACCAAGGCGCAAGTGGCTGCGCTGCAAAGCCAGGTGCAGTCCTTGCAGGCCGGTGTGGCGGGCGGTGGGCGCGAGCCGGGCTTTCTGGATGGCAACGCCTGGGGGCATGCGCCTGCTGCGGCGCGTGCGCAAGCGGCTGCGCCCGCTTATGTACCTGCGGCTGCACCGGCTTACGCGGCACCTGCGCCTGCCGCGCCGGCTTACCAGGCAGCGCCAGCGCAGCCCTCCGGTTTCTTCGGCGGTGGCATGGGCAGCATGCTCGGCACCGTGGCGGCCACAGCGGCGGGTGTGGCCGGTGGCGCGTTCCTGTATCAGGGGATCGAACACTTGTTCAATGGCAACAGCGGCTCCGGCTTCGCCCACCAGAACGGCTTGAGCGCGCCGGTGGAGAATATCGAGAACACGACCGTCAACAACTACTACGGCAGTGACGGCGACCGTCAGTCGGATGTGGCCAGCAATGATTACGGCAATGATGCCGGCAGCAGTAGCGATCTGGCTGATCTGGGCAATGTTGATCTGGATGATAGTGGGGGGTATGACGATTCGATGGTGTGAACCTCGAGTCAGCTCCTGGAGGGCCTGCGTGAGTGGGCCTTTTTTGAGGTCACTCCTTCTTGTTGGAGACTTTTTGTAGGGTGGAATGGGGTAATTGTTGATTTATTGGGGTAATGGAGGTCGCATATACCCTCATTTGCGGTAGTATTAGCCGATTTTTTCTCCGGATGCTGCCGCATGCACTCACTCTCGCCTGACTACCTTGCCAAGCTGCGCTTCGACGCGCGACAGCTGGCAACACTGCGTGCCTTGGGGGAGTACAGGGGGAAACAGCAGCTTTTCGTAGCGCAGTCCCCCGAAGTATTGAGTGACCTCCGGCAGGTTGCAGTCGTCGAGTCCACCGAGTCATCAAACCGACTGGAGGGCGTGGTCGTGGCTGCGCACCGGCTCAAGTCACTGGTTCTAAAGAATGCCACACCGCAAAGCCGTTCCGAGCAGGAAGTGGCCGGCTACCGCGATACCTTGAGCCTGATCCACGAAAGCGGCGAGCAAATGCCGTTTTCAGAGAGCACGGTTCTACAGCTCCACGGCATGTTGTACCGCTATATGCCGCAACCAGGCGGGCACTGGAAAGCCACGAACAACGACATTGTGGAGCACCACCCCGATGGCAGCTCGCGGGTCCGTTTTCGACCAGTCGCCGCGCATCTGACCTCTATTGCGATGGCGGATCTGATCGAGCGATACCGCTTGGCGTTGGATCGGCACTTGGCTGACCCCTTGGTGTTGGTGCCTCTTGTCGTCCTCGACTTCCTGTGCATTCACCCATTCCCAGACGGGAACGGCCGCATGGCGCGACTTTTGACCCTGCAGTTGCTATATCACTTCGACTATGCGGTGGGCCGTTTCATCAGCCTGGAGCGTATCTTCGAAGAATCGAAGGAAAGCTATTACGAAACTCTGGAATCCAGCTCGCAGGGCTGGCACGAAGCGGATCATAATATCGCTCCCTGGCTTGATTACTTCTGGGGAGCCCTGCTGCGCGCATACAAGGAATTCGAAGAGCGTGTGGGGACCATTGAGCGCGGGCGCGGTGCCAAGGGAGACCGTGTTCGCTCGGAAATCCTGAAGCGCCAGTTACCATTTTCCATCTCGGAGATTGAGGAGGCCTGCCCTGGCGTCAGTCGCGACATGGTGCGTGTGGTTCTGCGTGTGATGAAAGCCGAGGGACTGATTGTGCCGAATGGCAAGGGACGTGCTGCCAAATGGATCAAGCTCGACTAAGGCCCTCACGGCCTCGGTCAGAACAAGCAATAGCTGAGAAAAACAAGCGGCAAGAGGGAGCAAAAATGACTAGAACTGAGGCCCAAACCAGATCGGAGCTGATTGACCAGCAACTCGCATTTGCGGGCTGGGACGTTAAAGATCCGACCCAGGTTGTTGAGGAATTCGATATCCTTACTGCACTGCCTGATGGTGTGGCGGAGCCACGTACCCCCTATGACGGGCACCAGTTCAGTGACTACGTTCTACTTGGCAAAGATCGCAGACCCTTGGCAGTGATCGAAGCCAAAAAGACCAGCCGCGATGCTGCCATAGGCCGCGAGCAAGCAAAGCAGTATTGCTACAACATCCAGAAGCAACTGGGTTGCGAACTGCCGTTCTGCTTCTACACCAACGGCTACGAGCTCTATTTCTGGGATCTGGAAAACGCGGCACCGCGTAAGGTTGTCGGCTTTCCCACGCGCGACGATCTGCAGCGCTTTGCCTACATCCGCCGCACTCGCAAGCCGTTGACGCAAGAATTCATCAACACGTCGATTGCCGGACGTGACTACCAGATCCGCGCGATTCGCTCAGTACTCGAAGGCATAGAGCAGAAAAAGCGTGATTTCCTGCTCGTGATGGCAACCGGTACCGGCAAGACGCGCACCTGCATCGCCATGGTGGATGCGCTCATGCGCGCAGGCCACGCAGAAAGAGTGCTGTTTCTTGTTGACCGGATTGCATTGCGCGAGCAAGCATTGGCCGCCTTCAAGGAACACATGCCTAATGAGCCGCGTTGGCCCAATGTAGGCGAAAAGCTGATTGCAACGGACCGCCGAGTGTACGTCGCCACCTATCCCACGATGCTGAACATTATTCGGGACGAGGTGCAGTACCTGTCGCCGCACTTTTTCGACTTCATCGTCGTTGATGAGAGTCATCGCTCTATCTACAACACCTTCGGAGATGTGCTCGACTACTTCAAGGCCATCACGCTGGGCTTGACGGCTACGCCAACTGACATCATCGATCACAACACCTTCCAGCTTTTCCACTGTGAAGACGGCATTCCTACGTTTGCCTATACCTATGAAGAAGCCGTTAACAACGTGCCACCTTATCTCTGCAACTTCCAGGTCATGAAGATCCAGACCAAGTTCCAGATGGACGGCATCAGCAAGCGCACCATTTCGCTGGAAGACCAGAAAAAGCTGATTTTGCAGGGCAAGGAAGTGGAAGACATCAACTTCGAAGGCTCACAGCTTGAAAAGCAGGTGATCAACAAGGGCACCAACACCTTGATCGTCCGCGAGTTCATGGAAGAGGCGATCAAGGATCCCAACGGTGTGCTGCCGGGCAAGACCATCTTCTTTTGTGCCACCAAGGCACATGCTCGCCGTATGGAAGAGATCTTCGACAAGCTCTACCCACAGCATCGCGGTGAACTGGCCAAGGTGCTGGTATCGGACGATCCGCGCGTCTACGGCAAAGGTGGCTTGCTCGATCAGTTCACCAACAACGATATGCCACGTATCGCCATCAGCGTAGATATGCTTGATACCGGCATTGACGTGCGTGAAATCGTCAACCTCGTCTTTGCGAAGCCTGTCTATTCGTACACCAAGTTCTGGCAGATGGTCGGGCGCGGCACCCGCCTGCTGGAAACCAGCAAGCCCAAGCCATGGTGCCCGGAAAAGGATGTTTTCCTGATTCTTGATTGCTGGGACAACTTCGAATACTTCAAGCTCAACCCGAAGGGTAAGGAACTCAATCCACAGTTGCCGCTACCGGTGCGGCTGGTGGCGCTGCGCCTCGACAAGATCGAAAAGGCCATTGATAGCGGTCATGCAGACATTGCGCTGCGTGAAATCGCCAAGCTCCGTCAACAGATTGCAGCATTGCCCAAAGCGTCAGTGGTGATCAAGGAAGCCGCCGCCGTGATTGCGAGGTTGGAAGATGACAATTTCTGGCTCAACCTCAGCCACGAACGGTTGGAGTTTCTGCGTATGGAAATCAAGCCGCTCTTCCGCACTGTATCAGAGGCTGACTTCAAGGCTATGCGCTTCGAGCGAGACCTGCTGGAGTATTCGCTGGCCTTGTTGAACGAAGACAAAGGCCAAGCTGAAACGATCAAGGAAGGCATCGTCGAACAGATCAGCGAGTTGCCGCTTTCGGTCAGCTTCGTAAAGCAGGAAGAAGCTCTGATTCGCGCCGCACAAACCAGCCACTATTGGTCCAAGGCGGACGAAGATGCCTTCGATGAACTGGTGGCCAAACTTGGCCAACTGATGAAATTCCGCGAGCAATCCACCGGACAGGGGCAAATTCACCTTGATCTGGCCGATGAACTGCACAAGAAGGAATGGGTGGAATTCGGGCCACAACACGAGGCAGTCAGTATTACTCGCTACCGCGAGATGGTAGAAAGTCTGATCGCCGAACTCACCGAGTACAATCCGGTGCTGCAGAAGATCAAGAACGGGCAGGTGGTAAGCAGCGAAGAGGCCAATGAATTGGCCGCGCTGCTGCACGAAGAGCACCCGCACATCACCGAAGATCTGCTGCGTCAGGTTTACAAAAACCGCAAGGCACGCTTTATCCAGTTCATCCGCCACATCTTGGGTATTGAAGTGCTCAAGAGTTTTCCTGATGAGGTGAGTGCCGCGTTCGACCAGTTCATCCGCGCCCATACCACACTCAGCATCCGGCAGATGGAATTCCTCAATCTGTTGAAGGGTTTCATCATTGAGCGCGAAAAAGTGGAAAGAAAGGATCTGATCAACGCCCCCTTCACGGTGATCCATCCACAAGGCATCCGTGGTGTGTTCAGCCCACTTGAAATCAACGAAATCCTGCAGCTGACCGAACGGTTGGCCGCTTAATAATCAAGGTCTCCCATGTTACAGAACAACCGCGAACTCAGAAGCAAGATTGAACAGCTATGGAACAAATTCTGGAGTGGTGGTATCAGCAATCCGCTTACCGCCATCGAGCAGATCACTTATCTGCTGTTCATGAAGCGGCTTGATGAACTTGACTTAAAGCGCCAATCGGACGCGGAGTTCATCGGCGAGAAATACGTCTCGAAGTTCTCTGGAAAGTGGATTCCACCAGAGTACCGCGCGAAGATACGGGAGGAAGATTCCGAAGAAGAGCGGAAGAGAAAGCTCGAAGAAGAAAAGCGCTACGAAATCGACAAGAGCGAACTTCGCTGGAGCAGCTTTAAACATAAGCAAGCCGAAGAAATGCTGCAGATCGTGCAGAGCAAGGTATTCCCATTTCTCAAAGACCTCAACGGTGCTGATTCCAATTTTACGCACCACATGAAGAATGCCGTTTTCATCATTCCAAAACCTGCCTTGCTGGTGGAAGCCGTGAAGACCATCGACGAAATATTTGTGGTCATGGAACGTGACTCGCGCGAGAACGGGCAGGCGTTTCAAGACATCCAGGGTGATGTCTATGAAATGCTGTTGTCCGAGATTGCCACCGCTGGAAAAAACGGCCAGTTCCGAACCCCGCGCCACATCATCAAACTGATGGCCGATCTGGTACAGCCGCAACTGGGCCACAAGATTGCCGACCCAGCCTGTGGTTCCGGCGGCTTTTTACTCGGCGCCTATCAGTACATCGTCACGCAACTGGCTATCAAGGGAGGTAGTAAAGACCTCACACCCGATGAAGACGGCTTCGTGCGCACCTCGGTTGCCGCGGCACTCACCGAAAAGGCGCAGGCTATTCTGGCCAGCTCGCTCTGGGGGTACGACATCGATCAGACCATGGTGCGACTGGGGCTGATGAACCTGATGATGCACGGTATCGACGAGCCGCATATCGATTACAAGGACACGCTCAGCAAGAGCTACAACGAGGAAGCAGAATACGACATCGTGATGGCTAATCCACCCTTTACCGGCAGTATCGATAAGGGCGATATCAACGAAAACCTGCAGTTGGCCACTACCAAGTCCGAGCTGCTGTTTGTCGAAAACATCTATCGCCTGCTCAAGAAGGGCGGTACCGCTTGCGTCATTGTGCCGCAGGGTGTGTTGTTCAGTTCTGGCAGTGCGTTCAAAAATTTGCGCCAGTTGATGGTGGAGCGTTGTGATCTAAAGGCTGTGATCACGATGCCCAGCGGCGTATTCAAACCTTATGCCGGGGTCAGTACTGCCATCTTACTGTTCACTAAAGTCTGGGGGGCGAAAGACAAAGTCACCCAGCCTGCCACCGAACATGTTTGGTTTTACGAGATGGAGACCGATGGCTATTCGTTGGACGATAAGCGTAGCAAGCTGGATGGTAACGGTGACCTGCAAGATATTGTCGCCAGATACCACGCCCGTGATCCTGCGTCTGACATCGACCGAACGGCTAAATGCTTCATGGTGCCTCGCGCTGAGATTGTAGACGAGAAAAATAACTTTGATCTTTCGCTATCACGCTATAAGACCGATGTGTTCGAAGAAGTGCGCTACGACGCGCCGGGATTGATTTTGGATCGTCTGATCCAAGCCGAAGTTGGCGATGTGGATGAAGCCGATCTCGTCAAGGTGAAAAGCGGCATCGTACGTGAGTTGCTGGAACTGAAGGGGATGGTCGGATGATATCGATGATACTAACACCGCTATCTGAACTTGCCTCGGTATCAGCAGGTCAGAGCGCACCAAAGGATAATGAGTTTTCGAAGAGCGGTGTCCCCTTTGTTCGCGCGGGCAGCTTGGAAATGCTGCTTTCAGGAAAAGATGAATCTGAGCTCGAACTTGTCAGTGCGGAAATCGCAAAGCAGCGAAAACTGAAAATCTATCCTAAGGGCACTGTTCTGTTTGCTAAAAGTGGTATGTCTGCTACCAAAGATCGTGTTTACGTTCTTCAGAATCCAGCGCACGTTGTTAGCCATTTGGCGACGTTGATTCCCAAAGTTGGAGTTAATGTGGATTACCTAAGAATGGCTTTGAAGCGTTACCCACCGTCGTCACTGATTCGAGATTTGGCATATCCAGCCATCGGCCTCGGCGAGATTGAGGGCTTCAAAATTCCAGTGCCCAAAGAATTTGACGACCAAATTCGCGTAGCCCGTCTACTCCGCAAAGTGGAAGGGCTGATCGCACAGCGCAAACAACATCTACAACAGCTCGATGACCTGCTCAAGAGTGTGTTTCTTGAGATGTTTGGCGACCCTGTGCGGAATGAGAGAGGCTGGGATAAACCCCAGTTTTCAGAGCTACTCGTCGATATCGAAAGTGGAAAAAGCCCTAAGTGCGAATCCCGGCAAGCCCAGCCTGATGAGTGGGGAGTGCTCAAGCTTGGCGCAGTAACTCGCTGCAAATTTGATGAGACCGAAAGTAAAGCGTTACCCAAAGACACTTCGCCGTCCGCGCGCCATGAAGTCAAAGCCGGTGATTTGTTGTTTAGCAGAAAGAATACTTACGAATTAGTAGCTGCTTGTGCGTATGTATTTCAAACTCGGGGAAAACTTCTGATGCCCGACCTAATTTTTCGGTTCGTTTTCAAGCAGGAGGCCAAGGTAAATCCGATTTTTCTCTGGAAACTTCTGATTTCCGATTCGCAGCGCAAAGAGATCCAATCGTTAGCGGGCGGAGCTGCAGGCTCAATGCCTAACATCTCAAAGGCAAACCTAAAGGCAGTGCGCTTACCTATTCCACCATTACCTTTGCAAAATCATTTTGCGAACATTGTCGAAAAAGTTGAAAGCCTCAAGATTTACTACCAGCGAAGTCTCGCCGATCTCGAAGCCCTTTACGGCAAACTGAGCCAGCAAGCCTTCAAAGGCGAACTGGACCTGTCGCGCGTTCCCATACGAAATATCGAACCAGAGGAAGAGAAAACTGTGGGATCAGAACCTATGCTCGCACCCATCGAACAAAACGTGGCAATCCATTTGCCCGACTCTGATAATTTGCCTGATGCACTGAATAACGCTGAAGCGCGTGATCGTTTGATCGGGGAATGGCTGGAGACCTATCGCGGCCAATTGGGCAACATGCCGTTTTCTGTTCAGCACTTCATGGCCGCGGCGCAAGCCAGGCTATCCGAACTGTACCCGGACAACGATTTCGAACTGGGTACAGACGACTATGAACGTATCAAAGCATGGGTGTTCGACGCGCTGCCCACTGGCCGCCTTGCGCAGGTCTTTGACGATGCGGGCAACCGCATCGATCTCAAGGTAGTGCAGGCATGAAACTGCTGCGCCTCAAGATCACCGACCCCGCTGGCTTTCGCAGTCTGCCCTGCGGTTTTGAACATTACTTTCGTACCGAATGGGGCCTGCAGGATGAGCTTTCCCAGCGCGATGGTTTCGCTCCCTTCGTCTGCGCTGGACCTAATGGCAGTGGTAAGTCCAACTTGCTCGAAGCACTCGCGGCGATCTTTTTTCAACTGGAAGTCCTGCGTGTACGCCGCAGTTTTCTGCCCGAGACTTTACAGAACACGAATCAAGATTTCTCACCGCTAGCTTTTGAATTGGATTACCTGATCCGCGCGCCCGCTCAATATCGTAGTCCAGACAGCCCGGAGTGGGCGCGAGTGTGCGTGTGGAAGGAGGTCGGTGAATCGGTGCGCTTTCAGTGGGAAAATCAGGGCGAATTTAGTACCAATTCGTATGAGGTGTTCGATGGTGGACACGCTGATATCCTGCTACCCAAATATGTGCTGGGCTATTCGTCTGGCGAGAATGAAATCCTCAGCTTGCCGTTCTTCAAGATGCGTTTCGTGCAGTTCGATGAATATTGGACGGCGTTGGCCAAACAGTTGCCTTATCCCGGCAGCCCGGATGCTCGACTGGCATATCTGGATGGTGGATTTAGCCAAGCTATCTTACTTTGCAATTTGCTGTTTCAGGATGAAGCGACACTTCAACCCTTTCGGGAAGACGTCGGCATTGAGGACCTCAAGGAATTTCGCATCCTAATCCGGCGTAGTATCCCACTGACACTTCAACAGGCGACGGCCTTTACGTCTGGCGATTATGTTCTGCCCGGTTATACGCAGGACGGCTACTTTGCGGACAATGTAGCCATAGACCTTGATCCGGAAACGGGCGACTATCGTCTCAATTTGCTGTATGGGTTGGAAGGCGATGAACGCACGTCCATCATAGAAAAACTCAAACGTTGTGCAACCCTGTATTTCCATGATGAGGCCGCTGATACGTTGATCCTTGACTATTGGATAAATCAACGAACGAAGGATGCCTTTCGAGATAATTTCGATGGTTCCGCGTTATCTCTGTTCCAGGCATTGCAAGTACTGTTGACGCTGAATCTCTATTCGGTCAGCGATACGCTCAAGACGGATTTATATGCCTCGACCAGCCACTACGTCAGCGAGACAGTGCCGACGCTGGCATCCGACCAGCGCATCATGCGTTTCAAGTTTGTGCGTTTCTCCAAGCAGGGCGTGACACAGCCGATGATGCTTAAGGAATTGTCGGACGGCGAGCATCAGTTATTGCATAGCATCGGGCTTTGCCTGCTGTTTCGGGGGACTAACAGCCTGTTCCTGCTTGATGAGCCAGAGACGCACTTCAATCCAGATTGGCGCGCCAACTTCATCAGTCGTCTGCGCCAGTGTCTGCCGGGTGATGGAGAGTTCGCGCAGGAAATGCTGATCACCACGCATACGCCCTTCCTGATTTCCGACAGCAAGCCGGATAAGGTGCTGGTGTTTGCCAAGGATAAAACCACCGGAGCGGTCAGTATCAGCCACCCGAACTACAACACCCTCGGCGCCTCAATCAATAAAATCACCATGAATACCTTTGGCAAACGCGAGACCATCGGTGGCCATGCGCAGTCCCTGCTGGACGCCTTACGTCTCAGGTTTGAACAAGGTGGCGAAGACAAGGAAGCACTGATCACGGAAATTCACCAACAGCTTGGTGACTCGGTAGAAAAAGTGCTCCTGATCAAGGCCATCCTGGAAGATGATCAGCGTGGCATGGGGGAGGGACAGGGCTGATGCTGTTTCCATACACCTATGTGCCGCACAAGATGGAGAAGATGCAGGGATTCATCGACTTCATTTTCTATGCGGTATGGTGCCAGGCACCTTCTAAAGGCCCGTACCGTCTAGAACTATTCGCCTCCAATCATGAACTGCTTGAAGTGATGACCGCGTTTTACTACGACGACAGTAAAGGAGCTGAGTTTTTTGCAGGCCACGTACAGCGTATCTATGCACTTTTCGCACCGTTGAGTTCTTGTCAGGTTGAGCAGCTTCGTCTCTGGTATAGGGCGAACAATGATGTGGAAAGCGTGTGCGTCAATGACTGCACAATATCGTTGAAGCGATACGATGACTTCCCCGTGGAGCTTAACGATGTGCGTGATCAGCTAGCGTCGTTCTTCAAAGGTCTGTATTCGCATGTTGGCGCAGCGGCTCTAAGAAAGTGGATCGGTGACATAGACGATCACTACCAGACGTTTGTGCAGACCAATAAGACGGGAAAGTGTCCGTTCTGCGGTATCAACGATTTGCTGGGCGAATACCACAGCAAGCGCGAGGCCTATGACCATTACTTGCCGAAGGCGCTGTATCCGTTCAATTCGATCAACTTTCGCAATCTTGTCCCGGCCTGTCATCACTGCAACAGCAGTTACAAAACCAGCAAAGATCCCGCCTATACACCGAAAGATCCGGCCAAGGCTGTCAGCCGTCGTGCCGTCTTCTACCCTTACAAAACGGCAGCCCATTCCATTGATCTGCAAATTGACTTGCGGCATTCCGACATTGCCAAGCTAACCCCGGCAGATATCACCTTGCAATTTGGCCCCGCTGCCATTGAAGCGGAGATTGACACCTGGAAGGATGTGTACCGTATCGAGGAGCGCTATAAGTCTAAGCTTTGTACGGAAAGCGATGGCAAAGCATGGCTGGCGCAAGTCTTGGATGAATGGAAGGAATTGGGTAGAGACCCGCGAGAATTTCTGCAAGCGGTGGCAATCAATAACCGAAATAGGCCATTCACCGATTGCAATTTTCTTAAAGAACCTTTTCTCCAAGCTTGCCAAAGAAGAGGGGTATTCGACGGAGAACGACCGATTTGAGTAGCATCGCTTTGTTTTTGATTGGCTGGCAAACTCCCGTGGAAAATGGAGCACGCTGACTTTTCGTCAGAAATTGCTTAAAGATAATTTTTCCTTACCTTTGCATTTGCATGTGCAATTCTGCATTCGGCCCTTAATAGCGTTGATGTTGCTTGACTTCCCACGACACCCTTCATATCATGCGCATACATCGATGTATATACATACTTAACGCATCACCTGCTCTGCAGGTCAGCCTTCACCGGACATTCCATGAGCAAGGACATTTGCACCTGCGCCCCCCTGCGCCGTCTCACGCGCCGGATCACCGTGATCTACGACCATCATCTGCACGACAGCGAACTGAGCATCACCCAGTATTCGTTGTTGAGCCGCATCGGCCGCAAGGGCCCGATCGCCAACATCGTGCTGGCGCAGGACATGGGCATGGATCGCAGCACTCTGAGCCGTGCACTCAAGCCCCTGATGGCCGCCGGCTGGGTCGAGACCGTGGACCTGCCCGAGGACGAACTGCTGGACAAGCGCTCCTTCGCGCTGCAGCTCTCGCGCCCGGGTCGCGCCAAGCTGGAAGAGGCCCGCCCGCGCTGGCGCCGCGCCCAGGACGAGATCGATCGCCGCCTCGGCCCCCAGCTTGCGCGTGAATTCAATGACCTCATCGAGGATGCCTACACCCGCCTGCAGGACGCCTGACGCGGCCGCTTGCCCGGTTTGAGCACCCTATGAAGATTGCTTCAGCCAACGATTTCCTCACTCCCATCCCACAAGCTCGCACCGCCCTCCCGACTGGATCGCCATGAACAAACTGACCCAAACGCTGGCCAACGCCGTCGCGCCCCGCTTCCACTATGCCTGGGTAGTGGTGGGCGTGATTTTCCTCGTGCTGCTGTGTTCGGCCGGCATCCGCGCCACGCCCTCGGTGATGATCCTGCCGCTGGAGCAGGAATTCGGCTGGAATCGCTCCACCATCTCGGTGGTGATCTCGGTCAACATCGCGCTCTACGGTCTCATCGGTCCGTTCTCGGCAGCGGCGATGCAGCGCTTCGGCATCCGCCGTGTGGTGCTGGGGGCGCTGGTCCTGCTGGCCAGCGGGACCGCCTTGTCCACCCTCATGCACATGCCCTGGCACATGCTGCTGTCCTGGGGCTTGCTGGTCGGTGCCGGTACCGGCGTGGCCGCCAATACCCTGGGCGCCACCATCGTCAGTCGCTGGTTCGAAACCCGGCGCGGCCTGGCCATGGGCTTGCTGACCGCCAGTGCCGCCACCGGGCAGATGGTGTTCCTGCCGCTGATGGCCTCCATGGTGGGCAGCTATGGCTGGCGCTCGGTGGCTTTCCTGGTCTCGGCGGTGGCACTGCTGGCCATTCCGCTGGTGTGGTTGCTGCTGCCGGAAAATCCGGCTGCCATCGGCCAGAAAATGGTCGGCCAGACCAGCGACACTGCGGACGATGGCCGTTCCAGGCGCAATCCCCTGGCCATCGCCCTGGATGCACTGCGCAGTTCGGTGCGCATGCCCGATTTCTGGCTGCTGTTCATGAGCTTCTTCGTCTGCGGGCTCTCGACCAATGGCTACATCGGCACCCAGTTCATCGCCATGTGCAATGACTACGGCATCAATGAAGTCAGGGGCGCCTCCATCCTGGCCGCCATGGGCATGCTGGACCTGGTCGGCACCACGCTCTCGGGCTGGCTCTCGGATCGCTACAACCCGCGCGTGCTGCTGTTCTGGTACTACGGCCTGCGCGGCCTGGCGCTGATCTTCCTGCCGTACGCCTTCGGCCTGCAGTATTACGGGTTGACCATCTTCGCCATCTTCTACGGCCTGGACTGGATCGCCACGGTGCCGCCCACGGTGCGCCTGGCCAATGATGTCTTCGGTCGCCTGGCCGCGCCCATCGTGTTCGGCTGGATCGTGGCCGGGCACCAGCTGGGGGCCGCCACCGCCACTACCATCGCCGGCTATCTGCGCGCCACGCTGGGCAACTACACGTTGTCGTCGATCATGATGGGCGTGGCCTGCCTCATCGGGGCCGTGCTGGTTTTGCGCATCAAGGGCCATCAGGGGGCGCAGCCGCAAACGGCCAGCGCGTAAATTATTTCACCTGCCTCTTTTGGAGAAGGTCATCTTTCTTGTGGGAGATGACCTTTTTTTTCACATATCGGGCATTTGGTGCAATCGCGGAGACATCCGGGGGCATGCGAGAATCGCTCATCGGCCAGCAGCGGTGCTGGCCTCCTATTGCTCGCTCGATGATGAACAAGACACTCCGGCAATCCCGGCAGCACCCTTGCGCCATGCTGCCCGTCAAGCTTGCGCTGCTGGCCTGCGCGTTCGGCGTGGTGCCAGGCGCGCAAGCCACCCAGGCGCTCATGCCCGCCGTGGACAACAAGACTCCGCTGCTGCTGCCTGCGCAAGCCAGTGCGCGCCCGGCCTTTTTGGCGCGCGCCCAGCGTCGTTTCGATCAGGGCAGTCAGGGCCGCGAGGTCATCGGTGAGCTGCAGGGCGGCTTGTTCTGTAGCCGCAAGAACGAGATCGTCTGGAACCAGGGCAGTGCCGATGTCATGTTGCCGGCCAATGCGCTGTTCCAGCGCTTTCGCAACGAGTTGCAGCAGCATGGCTATCCGGTGCCGACGGCACCGGTCGAACCGCTGTTCGAGGAGAAAGGCGACGATGCCGCCGGCGAGCGTGCGCGCCCGGCTGATTTCAACCTGCAGGTGGGCGTGATCATCACGCAATTGCAGACCAATCTCTGCGCCAAGGGCGGCGACAGCTGGACGGGCGAGGCCTATATCCGGCTGGAATGGCAGGTGTTCGCACCCGAGCAGCGCAAGGTGATCTATCGCGCCACCACTGAAGGAGTGTTCCGCTCACGCGAGCGCAGCCTCGATGGCACCGCGCCGCCGATTCCGATGGAAGCCTTTGGCGTGGCGGTGCGCAACCTGCTGGCCGATCCCCGCTTCGCCCTGGCCTTGCAGTCCCCCTATGACAGCGTGGCCGCCGCCGCCAACGGCCGCGCCAGTGGTGAGGCCACGCGTGCCCCCGTCGCCTTGCCGCCGGGCAGTGCGCTGCCGATCGACAACCAGCCGACCGAACCCGGCGGGACCGAGATCGCCAGGCTGATGCCCGATCTGCGTTCGGCCGTGGTGACGGTGTTTGCTGAGCGGGGTTCCGGAACCGGCTTCTACATCGGCAGTTCCGGCTGGTTGCTGACCAACCAGCACGTGATCGGCCAGGCGCGCGCCGTGCGGGTACGCCTGCCGAGCGGACGCGAACTGCTGGCCGAGGTCGTGCGGGTGGATGCAGCGCGTGACATCGCGCTGCTCAAGACCGAAGCGCCGGGGGTACGACCGATGCCACTGCGCACCGGCGAGCCGGGCATCGGCGAAGACGTCTATGCGCTGGGTTCCCCGCTGGGAGATGCGTTCAATGCCACGCTCACGCGCGGCATCCTCAGTGGTGTGCGCAAGGTGCGCGACCTGGAGTTCCTGCAGAGCGACGTGGCGATCCTGCCAGGCAGCAGTGGCGGGCCCCTGCTGGACAAGTCGGGCCAGGTGATCGGCATTACCGTGGCCGGGCTCGGCGCCAAGGGAATGGCCGGGATGAATTTCTTCATCCCGGTGGGCAGCGCCATCGAGCGCCTGCAACTGCAATTGCGGAACCCGGAGCCGCGCAAGCCTTGATCCGGTGCAGTCCGGCGCACCGGTGGCTGTTGGTATCGCTACCAGCGGCGATGCTAAAATGCCGCCCATGCCCGAACATAGTACCTTCCCCCCCGATTCCTCCATGGATGCGAACCGCAGCGCGCGCGACGACGACAGCACCGAACCGCGCCGTCGTGGTCCGCGCAAGAGTGCCGGCGGCATCACCCTGCGCGACGTGGCGCAGCTGGCCGGGGTGGCACCGATCACCGCCTCGCGGGCGTTGAACACACCGGCGGCGGTCTCGCCCAAGGTCTTGCAGAAGGTGCGCGAGGCGGTCGAGAAGACCGGCTACGTCCCCAACCTGCTGGCCGGTGGACTGGCCTCCAACAAGAGCCGCCTGGTGGCGGTGGTAGTGCCCACCGTCATCGGACCGGTGTTCCAGGAAATCGTCCACACCCTCACCGAAGCCCTGGCGGCGGCCGGTTACCAGGTCATGCTGGGCCAGAGCGGTTACGAAAACTCGCGCGAAGATGCACTGCTCGAAGCCATCATCGGTCGTCGTCCCGATGGCGTGGTGCTCACCGGCATCATGCGTTCGGCCGAGGCGCGCAAACGTCTGCTGGCCAGCGGCATTCCGGTGGTGGAGACCTGGGACCTGACCCCCACGCCCATCGACATGCTGGTGGGCTTCTCGCACGAGGCCATCGGCCGGGAGGTGGCGCGCTACCTGCATGCGCGTGGTCGCCACAAGGTGGCCGTGGTGGGCGGACGCGATGAACGCAGCCAGCGGCGCATGAATGCCTTTGCCGACGAATGCGCGGCGCTGGGCATGCAGCAGGGCAGGGCCTGCGTGCCGATGTATCACGTCACTGCGCCCACCACACTGGGCCAGGGACGCCAGGGCCTGGCCGAACTGCTGCAGGCACGGCCCGACCTGGATGCCATCTTCTGCAGTTCCGACCTGCTGGCCCTGGGGGTGATGATCGAGGCGCAGAGCCGCGCGATTTCCATCCCCGGACAACTGGCCGTGGTCGGGTTCGGCGATCTCGAATTCTCCCGCGACCTGCAGCCGCGCCTGACCACCGTGCGCATCGATGGCACCGGCATCGGCCAGCGGGCAGCACGCTTCATCATCGACCGCGCCTCGGGCATCGAGGTCAATGAACGCATCGTCGATGTCGGCTTCTCCATCATTGCGCGCGACAGCGCCTGAGTTTCCCCCTCTGCCTTTCATCCTCGCCCTGCCGAGATTTTAATGATGCCTTGAGGCAACAGAAAATCCTCATTGACATCTCAATTTGGTACCGCTACCATTCTTTCATTCGAATTTGGTACCGCTACCAAATCACGTCCTATCTTTTCCGCAAGGGAGAACGCTTCTCATGACTCAGACTTCTGCTTCCGTAACGTCCTCGATGTCTTCGCCGGACCTGCACAAGGGGGCGCCGCGCGTGACCGCCATGCGCGTCATCCCGGTGGCCGGGCATGACAGCATGCTGTTGAACCTGTCCGGGGCGCACGGTCCGTATTTCACGCGCAACATCGTCATCCTCACCGATAGTGCGGGCAACACTGGCGTGGGCGAAGTGCCGGGCGGGGAGGGCATCCGCCAGACACTGGAGGATGCACGCGCACTGGTGGTGGGCCAGTCCATCGGTAACGTACAGGGCATCCTCAACCGTGCACGTACCGCATTTGCGGACCGCGATGTGGGCGGGCGCGGCCTGCAGACCTTTGACCTGCGCATCGCCATCCACGCGGTGACCGCGCTGGAGGCCGCCTTGCTGGATCTGCTGGGCAAGTTCCTTGACGTACCGGTGGCGGCCCTGCTGGGCGAAGGCCAGCAGCGTGACGAGGTGGAGATGCTGGGCTATCTCTTCTACGTGGGCGACCGCAACAAGACCGATCTGCCTTACCTGGCTGCGCCCGAGGCCGACGACGACTGGCTGCGTCTGCGCCATGAAGCCGCACTCACGCCGCAGGCCGTGGTGCGCCTGGCCGAGGCGGCCTATGCCCGCTATGGTTTCAATGACTTCAAGCTCAAGGGCGGCGTCATGCGCGGCGAGGACGAGATCGCTGCCGTCACGGCCCTGGCCGAGCGCTTCCCCAAGGCGCGCATCACACTGGACCCCAACGGTGGCTGGCTGCTCAAGGATGCGATCCGCCTGTGTCGGGATCAGCACGATGTGCTGGCCTACGCGGAAGATCCCTGCGGCGCCGAGGACGGTTATTCGGGCCGCGAAGTGATGGCTGAATTCCGCCGTGCCACCGGCTTGCAGACCGCGACCAACATGGTGGCGACCGACTGGCGCCAGATGGGTCATGCGATCTCGCTGCAATCGGTGGACATCCCGCTGGCCGATCCGCATTTCTGGACCCTGCAGGGCTCGGTGCGCGTGGCGCAGATGTGCCATGAGTGGGGCCTGACCTGGGGTTCGCATTCGAACAATCACTTCGACATTTCGCTGGCCATGTTTACGCACGTTGCGGCCGCGGCGCCCGGCAAGATCACGGCCATCGATACTCACTGGATCTGGCAGGACGGCCAGCACCTCACGCGTGAACCGCTGAAGATCATCGGGGGCAAGGTGCAGGTGCCGCGCAAGCCGGGCCTGGGCGTGGAGCTGGACATGGCGCAGGTGGAAGCGGCGCACCAGACCTATCGCAACATGGGGCTGGGCGCGCGCGATGACGCGGTGGCCATGCAGTACCTCATCCCGGGCTGGAAGTTCGATCCCAAGAAACCTTGCCTGGTGCGTTGAGCACGAAACTTCCGGTTTTTCAGCAGGGCCGCGACAAGAGCGCGCTGCAAGCGCCGGCGGCCTGAATTTTCTTTCATCCACCGTCAGTACGGGCTCAACAGAGGAGACAACCCGTGAATCCATCCCAGTCATCCCCCGCCGGCAACCTGGCGCTCACCTCGGCGGTGAGCAAGATCAAGTGGCGCATCCTGCCGCTGTTCGTGGCCATGTTCATCATCAACTACATCGACCGCGTCAACATTGGTTTCGTGCGCAGTCATCTCTCCACCGACCTGGGGATCGGTGCCGCCGCCTTCGGGCTGGGGGCAGGCTTGTTCTTCGTCGGCTATGCGATCTTTGAAGTCCCTTCCAACATGCTGCTGCAACGCTATGGCGCCCGCGCCTGGTTGACGCGCATCATGTTCACCTGGGGCCTGGTGGCGGCCTGCATGGCCTTCGTGCAGAGCGAGACCAGTTTCTATGTCATGCGCTTCCTGCTGGGAGTGGCCGAGGCCGGATTCTTCCCGGGTGTGGTGTATTACTTCACGCAATGGCTGCCCAACCATGAGCGCGGCCGGGCGATGGCCATCTTCCTGTCGGGCTCGGCGATTGCCTCCATCCTCTCCGGCCCGATCACCGGCGCGCTGTTGCTCATCGAGGGCGGCGGCCTGCATGGCTGGCAGTGGATGTTCATCATTGAAGGTGCGGCATCGATGGTGTTCTGCGTGGTGGTGTGGCTGGTGCTGGACTCGAGTCCGCGCGATGCGAAGTGGCTCTCTGCGGAGCAACGCGAGGCACTGGCTACGGTCATCGCGGCCGAGCAGGAGCAACGCGCGGCCAATCGTCCGGCGCATGTGTCGGCGCTGACACTGCTGCGCGATCCGCAGATCGTGTTGTTCTGCCTGATCTATTTCGCCATCCAGCTCACCATTTACGGTGCGACCTTCTGGTTGCCGACCATCATCAAGAAGATGGGGCACTTCAATGATTTCCAGGTGGGCCTGTTCAACACGATCCCATGGATCGTGGCCATTGGAGCGATGTATCTCTTCGCGGTGCTGGCGGCGCGGCACAAGAAGCCGCAGATGTGGGTGGCCACGGCATTGGTGATTTCGGCCGTCGGCATGGCCATCTCGGCCTCGACCGGTCCGGTGATCGGCTTCGCGGCAGTGTGTTTCGCCGCCCTCGGGTTCAAGGCAGCCTCGTCGCTGTTCTGGCCGATTCCGCAAGCCTACCTGGATGCCCGCATTGCAGCGGCGGTGCTGGCACTGGTCAATTCGCTGGGCAACCTGGGTGGCTTCTTCGCGCCGGCGACCTTCGGCTATCTGGAGCAGAAGACCGGTTCCATCGAGGGCGGTCTGTATGCCTTGTCGGCAGCCTCGCTGGTGGCGGCGGTGCTGGTGTTCCTGGCCCGTACGCGGCCTTCGGCGCAGGATGGCGGTGATGCGGTTCAGGCACAGGGCGAGGCGGTGGCCAAGCGCGCGGCCTGAGCGCTTCACAGTATTGGTTTCTCCGAGGTCTTTCCTCGTTTGCCCCGTGTCTCTGGTGGTAGCCAGAGGCCGGGGCATCTTTGTATATACAGATCAGAACCTGTCCAGCAAGTCGGGATGCTTTTCAACCCGGAAATGGGCTTGTGCATCGATATAGACATCCACCCGGCTGAAGGGCGGGCCAATTTCTACGCCTTCGTCGTTGACAAAAGGCGTGCTGACAATGACCCAGAAATCTTCGCCGGGGAACATGGGCGTGTAGAATCGAACGCTTTGGCCGGGGTTGAGATGGTCGCGGATGAGGTCGTGTTCTGGATTTTGCGGCGGGAATTCTCCATAAATTACGATGAACAATTGGTCTGCTTCGGTCTGCGGCGAGCATACCGGACCCGGCAAAACTATAATGGCACCCTGCAATCCGCCATCACGGCGGAACAGTCGCCGCCTCCCCGGTGGCGGGACATCAAGGCAGCATGGCCATGGACACCCTCTATCACCTGATCGAGCAATACGGTCTGATCCTCGTTTTCGTCAACGTGCTGGTCGAGCAGTTGGGCGCGCCGGTGCCGGCATACCCCACGCTGATCATCACCGGCGCGCTCTCGGCCACTGGCCGCTATTCGCCGGCGCTGTTGCTGCTGCTGGCGGTGAGCGCGGCACTGATCGCCGACTACTGCTGGTATCTGGCCGGGCGCCGTTATGGCCGCCGGATCATGACGCAGCTGTGCCGTATTTCGCTCTCGCCGGATTCCTGCGTGCGCCAGACCGAATCGATCTACCTGCGCTGGGGCGCGCGTTCGTTGCTGGTGGCCAAGTTCATTCCGGGATTCGCCTCGATCGCCAGCGCGCTTTCCGGCACCATGGGTACGCGCCGCCTCAGCTTCGTATTGTGGGATGCGGCAGGGAGTGCCCTGTGGGCAGGACTGGGGATTTTTCTCGGGTCGCTGTTCAGCTCGGCGGTGGATGATCTGCTCAACGTGCTGGCCGAGTTGGGCCACTACGGCATGCTCATGATTGCCGTGGCGCTGGCTGCCTTCGTGGCCAACCGTTGGTGGCAGCGTCGGCGTTTTCGCAAGTCGCTGGAGATGGCGCGCATCTCGGTCGATGAGTTGAATACCCTGCTCGAAGAGGGCAATGCGCCCACCATCATCGATGTGCGCTCGCCGATGTCGCAGCAGGATGGTCGCATTCCGGGGGCGCTGACGATCTCCAACCAGGAGATCCAGACCTTCGTCTTCGATGGCCCTGTCGAGGGCGAGGTGGTGGTCTATTGCGCCTGTCCCAATGAAGCCTCGGCGGCCATGGTAGCGCGCCAGTTGATGCGGCGCGGCTATACGCGGGTGCGTCCGCTGACCGGCGGCATCGATGCCTGGCGCGCGGCGGGCTACGCCATCGACGTCTGAATCGCGGTGCCCTGGCGGATGGTCTTGGTGACCGGGGTCTTTTCGCAGATCTCGGCCAGGCGGGTCAACTGCTCTTGAGTGAGCGTATTGCCGAAGCTGATCTTGCGGGTGATGGTTTCCAATCCGCTGTCGTCTCGCCCGAAGTGGGCATCCACCGAAATGCTGCCCAGGTCCCAGCCCTTGCGGTCGGCATACATGCGTAGCGTCAGCGAGGTGCAGGAGGCCAGTGCGGCCAGCAGCAATTCATACGGGGCCGGGCCGGTGTCCTTGCCGCCATTGCTTTCGGGTTCATCGGACTTGAGCTGGTGGATGCGCGCCTTGATGTCCTGGGCGTAGCCGGCGGCATTGTGCAGGGTGACGTGGGCCATGAGGGTCTCCGTGGGGTGAAGGTGGGGATGGACGATTGTGGCACAGGCGGGCCGTGCGATCTTGTATTTTCCTGCCGTGCTGCGGGCGAAAAAAAACCACGCTTGCACGTGGTTTTTTCTTGCCCGGAAGCCTGTGGATCAAGCGAAGTTCTTGGCCACGAAGTCCCAGTTGATGATGCCCCAGTAGTTTTCGACGTACTTGGCGCGTGCATTGCGGTAGTCGATGTAGTAGGCGTGTTCCCACACGTCCACGGTCAACAGCGGCTTGCTGTCGGTGGTCAGCGGGGTGCCGGCGCCGGTGGTGTTGACGATGTCCAGGGTGCCGTCAGCCTTCTTGACCAGCCAGGTCCAGCCGGAACCGAAGTTGCCCAGGCCCTGCTTGGTGAACTCGGCCTTGAAGGCGTCGAAAGAACCCCACTTGGCGTTGATGGCGTCAGCCAGCGCGCCGCTCGGAGCGCCTTGGCCCTTCGGGGTCAGGCCGTTCCAGTAGAAGGTGTGGTTCCACACCTGGGCAGCGTTGTTGAAGATGCCGCCGGAAGATTTCTTGATGATCTCTTCCAGGGACAGGTTTTCGAATTCGGTACCCGGGATCAGGTTGTTCAGGTTGGTCACATAGGTCTGATGGTGCTTGCCATAGTGATATTCCAGGGTTTCCTTGGAAATCGTGGGCGCCAGCGCGTCCAGATCGTAAGGCAGTGCCGGAAGGGTATGTGCCATGATGAATCCTTTCAGTCTTGTTGGTTTGCTACGAAGGGGTCTTTTCCGAACCTGAGATTCTAAAGCGGAAGACAATTCTTTGCACTCGGTCAAATCTTGCGCGCGTCAGGCGGGCATCGGCCTCCAGTGCGGCAATGCGAATGGTTCCCAATGGCAGGAGCCGGTCGCCGGTGCAAGGAACTTCATAGATGCCAGTCCCCGCAAGACGTTCCAGCTCATCTGCACATCCGCATCCGACCGCAACGGGCGTAATACGGCAGTCTGGCCTGTATTTCACCGGAACATGCTTATGCCAAAAAAGTCTGCCACAGCTGTCAAGCAGGGCAACCGGATCACCTCAATCCAGCCGCGGCTGCACGCTGGCAATGCCGACCTCGGCGCTGCCTTCAGCCAGGCGGATGGTGACCTCGCTGCGTGCGGCCAGCTCGGCCGGGGCGTGCAAGACACGTCCGTGGCGATCGCTGACGATGGCGTAGCCTCGTTCCAGCGTGCGTTGCGGATTCAGTAGTTCGAGTTGCGTGGTCAGGCCCGCCAGCGCCTGCCGCTGGCGCAACTGCCGGGCGGCCTGGGCCCCTTGCAGGCGTCGCGTCAGGTCCAGCAGGTCGCGGCGGGCGTGGGCGGTGTCGGGCATCTGGTGCGACAGATGGGTAGCCAGTTGCTGCAGGTGATGGCGCATGCGGGTCAGCGGCACGCGCGTAGCGTGGGCGAGCCGGGTTTGCAGCGCGGCCAGCTTGACGCGTTCGTGCTGTATATACGCACCCGGGTTGACCAGGCGGCGTGAGAGCCAATCCACGGTCTGCGTTTTTTCGGTCAGGCTTCTGCGCAGCGCCCGGGTCAGGTCGTTGGCATGGCTGCGCAGCTCGGCCAGCCAGTCCTCGCGGGCGGTGGCGGCCAGCTCGGCGGCGGCGGTGGGAGTGGGTGCGCGCAGGTCGGCGGCGAAGTCGGCAATGGTGAAATCGGTTTCGTGCCCCACGCCGGAAATCACCGGCATGCGCGCCGCCACGATGGCCCGCGCCACCACCTCTTCATTGAAGGACCACAGGTCCTCGATGCTGCCCCCGCCCCGGCAGACCAGCAGGACTTCGCATTCGCCACGCTCGGAGGCGCTCTGGATGGCGTTGGCGATGCGTTGGGCCGCGCCTTCGCCCTGCACGGGCGTGGGGTAGAGCACCACTTCCACATGCGGCGCGCGGCGGCGCAGGGTGGTCAGTACGTCGCGCAGGGCCGCCGCCTGGGGGCTGGTGACGATGCCGATGCGACGCGGGAAGCCCGGCAGGGCGCGTTTGCGCTCACGGTCGAAGAGCCCCTCGCGTTCCAGCCTTTCCTTGAGCTGTACGAAGGCGGCGTAAAGATCGCCGACCCCCGAGCGACGGATGGCTTCCACGTTGAGCTGGTAATCGCCGCGCGGGGCGTACAGCGTCACCAGCGTGCGCACCTCGACCTTGTCGCCCTCGCGCGGCATGAAACCGGCGTATTGCGCGCGGCCTTTGAACATCACCGCGCGCACCTGGGCGCCGTCATCCTTGAGGTTGAAATACCAGTGGCCGGAGGCGGCGCGGGTGAAATTGGAAATCTCGCCCTTGACCCAGATCAGCGGGAAATTGCGCTCCAGCATGCGTGCCACCGCCTGATTCAGGGCCGAGACGGTGAGCATGGGCGGGCCGCCCTCGGTGGCGCCGGTCGCCGGCAAGGTGTCGGAACGGGGGCGGGCGGTGGGGAAGGGCGGGAACTTGTCGGCAGGCATGGGACGCAGAGACTCCAGGGGCGATACAATGCCGCATTGTAAAGCCAAGCCGGCTGCGCTTGCCGAGCCGCACACAACCGGCTACATTCTGCACCGCAGAAACGGCTGTGTCGCGACAGCGTCGCCGCCTGCCCCGGATTCACCGCTCATCCGCATTTCATTAGGAGTACGTTTTGCTCGCCATCATCCTCGCCGCCGGCTGGCCGATCTGGCCCTTGCTGATCGCTTCCATCATCGGCCTGGCGCTGGTCATCGAAAGACTGGTCTACCTGCGCCGCACCCGTATCCTGCCGCCGGACCTGCTGGGCGAAGTGGTCCGGGTCTACCAGAGCGGGCGGGTCAATGAGGACGTGATCGACAAGCTGGAACAGAATTCCCCGCTGGGCCAGGTACTGGCTGCGGGCCTGCGCAATGTCGATGCCCCGCGCGAAGTGATGAAGGAAGCCATCGAGGAAGCCGGTCAGGCCGCCGCGCATCGGCTGGAACGCTTCCTCACCACACTGGGCACGATCGCCTCGCTGGCGCCGTTGATGGGCCTGTTCGGTACGGTGGTCGGGATGATCGAGATCTTCGCCTCGCAGAACGCCGTCGGGACCAATCCGGCGCAGCTGGCGCATGGCATTTCCATTGCGCTCTACAACACCGGGTTCGGGCTGGCCATTGCCATGCCGGCGCTGGTGTTCTATCGCCATTTCCGCGCGCAGGTCGACGGCTTCGTGGTGGACATGGAGCAGCAGGCGGTCAAGTTCGTGGACATCGTCCACGACGTGCGCCGCTGATTGCGCAGGCTGGAGAACCGCATGAACTTCCGCAAGGGACGCCCCCGCGAAGACCTGGAGATCAATCTGATCCCCTTCATCGATGTGCTGCTGGTGATCGTGATCTTCCTGATGGTCACCACCACCTACAGCAAGTTCACCGCGCTGCAGATCACGCTGCCTACGGCCGATGCACAGAAGGCACTGGAACAGCCCTTCGAGATCAACATCGCAGTCGACGCCAATGGCCGCTACGCGGTCAACAACAAGCGCATCGCCGCGCGCGATGCACAGGGCCTGTCGGAGGAGATGCAGGCGGCGGTCAAGGCCAGTGGCAGCAAGGTCGATCCGGTCATCATCATCAATGCCGATGCACTGGCGACGCACCAGACCGTGATCAACGTGCTGGAGGCCGCGCGCATGGCGGGGTATCCCAAGGTGACCTTCGCGGCGCAGTCGAGCAGCAAGTAGTGCGCAGCAGGTCTTGCTGAAAATTTACAAATGGCTTCACGTCATCCCAAAGCGATGGCGCCCCGGCCAGGCCCCGCCTGGCCCTCGTTTTTTTTATTCACTGGAACAAGAAAATGGCCGAATCCAGGCCCTCCGCCGAAGCCATCCTGACCCGTGCCTGGCAAGGTCGCGGTCTGCTGGCCTGCCTGCTGTGGCCGCTGTCGCTGCTCTTCGGCACGCTGGCGGCGCTGCGCCGTGCGCTCTTTGCGCTCGGCATCAAGCGCGCAGAGCGGCTGCCGGTGCCGGTGATCGTGGTAGGCAACGTGTTCGTCGGTGGCACTGGCAAGACCCCGTTTGCGATCTGGCTCATCGAAGCCTTGCGTGCTGCCGGCCGCAATCCTGGTGTGATTTCACGTGGCTATGGCGGCGGTGCAGAACAGGTGCAGGAGGTCATGGCCGATGCGGCGGCGGCCGAGGTGGGTGACGAGCCTTTGCTGATGGTTCAGCGCACGGCCGTGCCGCTGGTGGTGGGACGGCGTCGCGTCCAGGCCGGGCGCGCCTTGCTGGCGCGGCATCCGGAAGTTGATGTGATCATTTCCGATGATGGCCTGCAGCACTACGCCCTGGCGCGCGACATCGAGATCGTGCTCTCGGACGCGCGCGGCGTGGGCAATGGCTGGCTGCTGCCGGCCGGGCCGTTGCGCGAGCCGGCTTCGCGCCGACGCGATTTTTCGGTGCTCAACGTGGGTGTGCAGGGCGTGGCGCCCGCGGGCTTGTACGCCATGCGGCTGCAGGCGGACCAGGCCGTGCAGCTGGCGCCCCCCGGTGCGCACAGGCCGCTGGCCCGGATGGGCGAGGGTGGTCTGCGGCTGGCGGCGGTGGCGGGAATCGGCAATCCGGAGCGTTTTTTCGCTACCCTGCAGGGTGCGGGTTTGTCCTTTGCGCGCCATCCCTTGCCTGACCATTTTGACTTTGCCAGCGATCCCTTTGCCGGCCTTGCGGCCGATGTCATCCTGATCACGGAAAAGGATGCAGTAAAATGCAGGGCTATTGAGGCCATCCGAAACGACCCGCGCATCTGGGTCGTGCCTGTCTCGGCGCGCATCGACGGCGCGCTGGCTGAACACATAGTGGAGAAACTCCGTGAATGCCCGACTGCTTGATATCCTGGTTTGCCCCCTCTGCAAGGGCCCGTTGGACTATGACAAGAAAGCCCAGGAACTGATCTGCAAGGCAGACAAGCTGGCTTACCCCATCCGTGATGGCATCCCCATCATGTGGGCCGACGAAGCGCGCGAACTGGCGGCTGCCCCGGCAGCCTGAGTCCGGCGCCTGTCTCTTGATTCCCGATTTCTGCCTTCCTGCTGCGGTTGATTCCATGACCTTCACCGTCATCATCCCGGCGCGCCTGGCTTCCACGCGCCTGCCCAACAAGCCCCTGGCCGACCTCGGCGGCAAGCCCATGATCGTGCGCGTGGCCGAGCGGGCCGCGCTCTCGGGGGCGGCCCGCATCATCGTGGCCACCGACCATCACGACATCCACGCCGCCTGCGAGCAGCATGGCATCGCCGTGGCCATGACCCGCGCCGATCACCCTTCCGGCACCGACCGCATCGCCGAAGTGGCCGCCGCGCTGGGCCTGGGTGAGGATGAAGTGGTGGTCAATGTGCAGGGCGACGAGCCGCTGATCGATCCCGGCCTGATCGCCGCCACCGCCGCCCACATCAAGGCTGGCGTGCCCATGGCCACGGCCGCGCACGCCATCGAGACCGCCGAGGATGCCTTCAATCCCAACGTGGTCAAGGTGGTGTTGAACAAGGAAGGCTGCGCCATGTATTTCTCGCGGGCCACCATTCCCTGGCATCGCGACGCCTTCGCCAAGTCACGTGACACGCTGCCCGACGCCAGCGGCCCCGATCACGCCAATGAATACGTGCCGCTGCGCCATATCGGCCTGTATGCCTACAGCAACCGCTTCCTGCAGCTCTACCCGACGCTGGCCCCGGCCCCGCTGGAACGCATCGAGGCGCTGGAACAGTTGCGCGTGCTCTGGCACGGCCATGCCATCGCGGTCCACGTGACCTCGCTGGTGCCGGAAGCCGGCGTCGATACGCCCGAGGATCTGTTGCGCGTGCGCAAGCATTTCGAGCTGCCGCCCGACAGTGCGCTGGTGCAGACCATCTCCGCCCTGTGATGTTGGCGCGGCAGGCATGATCCGGCGCAAGGCCGGACGGATCGGCCTGCTGTAAGTTCCGTGTCAAGCTGACACGACACAATCAGAGTCCGGAGACTGCTTAAAAATCAGGCGTTTGTCATGGTTCGGTAAGATTTTGTGGTAAGTTTCGTCCCGGAGCTGATGCAAAACGGCGCGCAAACAAGCTGCATAACCGTCCAGATGGTAGCGATCCTCTGCCATCACGTCGCAAAAGAATTCAAGCATTCATATTTCAGAAACCCTCAATTTAGGAAACGACATGCGCCTCATCCTTTTAGGAGCGCCTGGTGCCGGTAAAGGCACGCAAGCCACTTTTATCAAGGAAAAATTCAACATTCCGCAAATCTCCACCGGCGACATGCTGCGCGCGGCCGTGGCGGCGGGAACCGAACTTGGCATCGCGGCCAAGAAGGTGATGGATGCGGGCGGCCTGGTTTCCGACGACATCATCATTGGTCTGGTCAAGGATCGCCTGCAACAGGCTGACTGTGCCAATGGCTACCTCTTCGACGGCTTCCCGCGCACCACGCGTCAGGCCGATGCGATGAAGGAAGCGGGCGTGGCCATCGACTACGTGCTGGAAATCGACGTGCCCGACAGCGCCATCGTCGAACGCATGAGCGGTCGCCGCGTGCACCCGGGTTCGGGCCGCACCTATCACGTCAAGTTCAACCCGCCCAAGGTCGAGGGCAAGGATGACCTGACCGGCGAAGCGCTGATCCAGCGCGACGACGACAAGGAAGAAACCGTCAAGAAGCGCCTGGCCGTGTATCACGAACAGACCGAAGTGCTGGTGGGCTATTACGGTGACTGGGCCAAGTCGGGCCAGCCGGGCGCACCCAAGTATCGCAAGATCGCCGGCGTCGGTCCGGTGGAAGAAATCAGGGATCGTGCATTTGCCGCCCTGGCGGAGTAAAGTGAAGCGGACTTCGGTCCGCTTTTTTTATGCTGTTGCTGTTGATGCAGTCAGCACGGCAGTACGCAAAAACTAAGTAAACCGATCACCGGTAGTGACGCCCGCCCGAGGACGTTGCACTGGCGGCCCGGCAAGACAGAACAAGTCCAATAAAAAGGGCGACGCAATTTGCAGGCGCAGTATCGGCCGCGACGAACCGGAACAGCAGAACCCGGACGGCGCAGCCGATGTTCGTGATTGTTGATGAGTCGTGATAACAAAGGAGACGAAGATGGCACTTGCCCTGTGGTTTGCCATTGCCTGCGGCTTGGTCGCGGTGATCTATGGCCTGGTTTCACGGAGCTGGATTCTCAAGCAGGATCCCGGCAATCCCCGCATGCAGGAAATCGCCCTGGCCATCCAGCAGGGTGCTGCGGCCTATCTGGCGCGGCAGTATCGCACCATCGCCATGGTCGGGGTGGTGCTGCTGATCGTCATTGCACTCATTCCGGGTTTGGGTTGGCTCACCGCCATCGGCTTCCTGCTGGGGGCGGTGCTCTCCGGCGCCTGCGGCTTCATCGGCATGAATGTCTCGGTACGCGCCAACGTGCGCACTGCCCAGGCTGCCACGCGCGGGATGAACGAGGCGCTGGGCGTGGCCTTTCGGGGTGGCGCCATCACCGGGATGCTGGTGGTGGGGCTGGGATTGCTAGGAGTGTCGCTGTTCTTCTGGGTCTTGTACGTCCATGGACAGGGCCGCGCAGCCAGCCTGCATGATGCCATCCAGCCGCTGATCGGGCTGGCCTTCGGGGCCTCGCTCATTTCGATCTTCGCGCGCCTGGGCGGCGGCATCTTCACCAAGGGCGCCGATGTAGGCGCCGACCTGGTCGGCAAGGTCGAGGCCGGCATTCCCGAGGATGACCCGCGCAACCCGGCCGTCATCGCCGACAACGTCGGGGATAACGTGGGCGATTGCGCCGGCATGGCCGCCGACCTGTTCGAGACCTACGTGGTTACGCTGGTGGCGACCATGCTCCTGGGCAGCCTCATGTTGAAGGGACTGGAGACGCTGGCGGTGCTCTATCCACTGGCGCTGGGCGGGGTCTCCATCCTTGCCTCCATCGTCGGCTGCGCGATGGTCAAGGCGCAGCCGGGCAAGAAGATCATGTCGGCGCTCTATACCGGATTGTGGTGGTCAGCCGGTCTGTCGCTGGTCGGTTTTGCTGTGGTCACCTGGCTGCTGCTGCCGCCCGAACTGCGGCTGCCGCTCATGGGCGCCGCGGTGGTGGGCATCGTGCTGACCGGTCTCATGGTCTACATCACCGAGTACTACACCGGCACCGACTTCAAGCCGGTGCGTCATATCGCCCAGGCTTCCACTACCGGGCATGGCACCAACATCATTGCCGGACTGGGCGTGTCGATGAAATCCACGGCCTACCCGGTGCTGGCGGTGTGCGCGGCGATCCTGGCCTCCTACTGGCTGGCGGGCTTGTACGGGATTGCCATTGCGGCCACCGCCATGCTCTCCATGGCCGGCATCGTGGTGGCGCTGGATGCTTACGGCCCCATTACCGACAACGCCGGTGGCATCGCCGAGATGTCCGGCTTGCCGGATTCGGTACGGGCCATCACCGACCCGCTCGATGCCGTGGGCAATACCACCAAGGCCGTCACCAAGGGCTATGCCATCGGTTCGGCGGGACTGGCGGCGCTGGTGCTCTTTGCCGATTACACGCATGCGCTGGAGTCGGTCGGCAAGACGGCCAGCTTCGATCTCTCCAGCCCTGCCGTCATCATTGGCCTGTTCATCGGTGGGCTCATTCCTTATCTGTTCGGCGCCATGGCCATGGAAGCGGTGGGGCGCGCGGCGGGGGCCGTGGTGGTGGAGGTGCGGCGCCAGTTCCGCGACATTGCCGGCATCATGGATGGCAGCGGGCGTCCCGAGTATGACCGCGCAGTGGACATGCTGACCTCTTCGGCCATCCGCGAGATGATCCTGCCCTCGCTGCTGCCGGTGATCGTGCCCATTCTCGTGGGGCTGCTGTTGGGGCCGTCGGCGCTGGGCGGGCTGTTGATGGGGACGATCGTGACCGGGCTCTTCGTGGCCATCTCCATGACCACCGGCGGCGGCGCCTGGGACAACGCCAAGAAATACATCGAGGACGGCCACCACGGCGGCAAGGGCTCCGATGCGCACAAGGCGGCCGTCACCGGCGATACCGTGGGCGATCCCTACAAGGACACGGCCGGACCGGCGGTCAATCCACTCATCAAGATCATCAACATCGTGGCGCTGCTGCTGGTGCCGCTGCTGCCGACGGTCTCCTGATTCAATCTGACGCAATCTGACGCTTCCCATGATTGTCGCCGCACGGATAGTCTCCCGTGCGGCGACCTGCGCATAATCCCGGCACCACGAAGCGATGGTCTGCATTGCCAGGTCGGCCGATTCGTCAAATAATGCCCCCTGATGTATCCCATCATCATTGGCTCGTCAGCCCGGCCATCCGCCTGGCTGTGCGCAGAGAAAAAACAGGAGACTCCATGCGTATCGAAGGAAATGTTTTCATTGTCACTGGCGCCGCGTCCGGCCTGGGTGCGGCCACCGCCCGCATGATTGCGGCAGCCGGTGGCAAGCCGGTGCTGGCCGATCTCAACGAGCAGGCCGGCAGCGCGCTGGCCGCGGAACTGGGTGGCGTCTTCGTGCGCTGCGATGTCAGTTCTGAAGACGATGCGCAGGTTGTGGTACGGGCCGCGCAGGAACTGGGGACGGTACGCGGACTGGTCAATTGCGCCGGTATTGCGCCGGCCGAGAAGCTGGTCGGCAAGAGCGGGCCGCACAGCATGGCGCTGTTCATGAAGACGCTCAACATCAACCTGGTCGGCAGCTTCAACATGGCGCGCTGGGCCGCCGATGCGATGGCCAAAACGGAGCCGCAGGAAGAGGGCGAGCGCGGCATCATCATTCATACCGCGTCAGTGGCCGCCTACGACGGGCAGATCGGGCAGACCGCCTATTCGGCTTCCAAAGGGGCCATCGTCGCCATGACCCTGCCGATGGCGCGCGATCTTTCACGCAGCGGCATTCGCGTCATGACCATCGCCCCCGGCATCTTCGAGACCCCCATGATGCTGGCCATGCCGCAGGAAGTGCGCGATTCGCTGGGCCAGGCCGTACCCTTCCCGCCGCGCCTGGGCCGGGCCAGCGAGTACGCGCAGCTGGCCAGGACCATCATCGAGAACGTGATGTTGAACGGCGAGACCATCCGTCTGGATGGCGCCATCCGCATGCAGCCCAAATAGACGGCATTTGCCTGCCAATTCTCTTGTCCACGATGAGGGGCCTGCTGATAAGCTCCCCTCATGGAGACCATGGAACACAAAACAGGCTTGATCCTGACCGGCGGCGGCGCGCGGGCAGCTTACCAGGTGGGTGTACTCAACGCCCTCTCGATGATCCTGCTCGAAGCCGGCTGGCCGGTGCACAGCAATCCCTTTCCCATCATCTGCGGTACCTCGGCCGGCGCCATCAACGGCACCGCGCTGGCCTGCCGGGCTGACGATTTCGGCGAAGCCGTGCGCGAGCTGATGGCGGTATGGAGCAATTTTCAGGTGGAGCAGGTGTACCGCGCCGATTCGCTGGGCGTGATCCGCTCGGGCGCGCGCTGGCTGTCCCTGTTCTCCTTCGGGTGGCTGCTGCGCAAATGGCGCGCCAACCCGCCCAATTCCCTGCTGGACAATACCCCGCTGGTGAGCATGCTGCACCGTCTGCTGGACCTGCCGCGACTCGATGCCGCGCTGGCCGAAGGCCAGCTGCATGCGCTGGCAGTGACCGCCTCGTCCTACACCAGTGGCCAGCACATCACCTTCTATCAATGTGCGCAAGAGATCGAACCCTGGCGCCGCACCCAGCGCCTGGCCATGCGCGACCAGATCGGTATCGATCATCTGCTGGCCTCTTCAGCCATTCCCTTCATCTTTCCGGCCATTCCGGTGTACATCGACGGGCGTTGCGAGTATTGCGGCGATGGCTCGATGCGCCAGATTGCGCCGATTTCCCCGGCCATCCACCTGGGCGCCACCAAGGTCCTCATCATCGGGGCCGGACGCATGGGCGAGAAGGGCGAACAGGCACCCACCCATACCCCGCACTACCCCAGCCTGGCGCAGGTGGCGGGGCACGCGATGTCGGGCATCTTCCTCGATGGCCTCTCCGCCGACATCGAACGTATCAACCGGGTCAACCAGACCTTGTCGGTTCTGAACGATGAGCAGCGCCGCCATACGCCCTTGAAACCCATCCGCACCCTGGTGATCTCGCCCTCGCAGCGCATCGACAGCATCGCCAGCCGCCATGTCGGCAGCTTGCCGCGCCCGATCCGCACCATGCTGGGTGGCATCGGCGCCACCGAGGTCCGCGGCTCGGCGCTGGCCTCCTACCTGCTGTTTGAACAAAGCTTCACACGTGAGCTGATCGCCCTGGGCCAAAGCGATACCTACGCCAAGCGTGAGGAGGTATTGGCCTTTTTTGAACCGGATACCGCTCAACTGCTCCAAGCCTCTGCCTGATTTGCTGCCGGTCAAGTTCCTCGCCTGCCGTGGTTGCCTAGCCGAAAGCAACGGGTTAATCTACCGAGTGCTGTTGCCATTAATTGACAAAATTGCAATTAACAGAATAAATGCAGACGATGCAAATGCGAGCCCGCTTCATTTCTTCCTTCTTCGCCCGCTACTGGCTGGTTCTTCTGACGGCGCTGATGCTGGCAGCGCCGGTCCATGCCAAGGGGCCGGTACCGGGCAATTTGCCCGAGGTCAACCTCGACCAGCTGCCGCGCGAAGCCCAGCAGACCATGGCCCTGATCCGTCAGGGCGGCCCTTTCCCGTATGAAAAGGATGGCGCGGTCTTCGGCAACTATGAAGGGGTTTTGCCCAGGCAAAAGCGCGGGTATTATCGCGAATACACGGTCAAGACGCCGCGCGCCCGCAATCGCGGCGCCCGTCGCATCGTCAGCGGGGGAGAACCGGCCACTTCGGGCGAATACTATTACACCAGTGACCATTACAAGACCTTCCGCCGCATACGCGATTGATCTTGTGCGGGAGCAGGGCAGGGCTCGCAGGTCCTGCTGCAACCAGCGTCACGGCAGTTCCGCCAGGTCAGCCATCACCCTCCAGACAATTACGACAACTACGATAGCCACACTGCCCCGCTTATGGATACTGAAGGGAAAATGAGTTTGTTCAAAACGGTGCCGCCCAACATCGTGCAGTCGATTCGCGCCTTCCGCGTGACCGAGCTGCAGCAGGAGGCCGCCGACCTGCAGCAGCATTTTCTCTATGCCTATTGCGCCGAGGCCGTGACCAAGCAGCAGGTGCTGACCACCATCGCCACCGCCTTCCAGTTTCCCCGGCACTTCGGCAAGAACTTCGATGCCCTGCATGACTGCCTGACCGACCTCACCCACAAGGCCGGCAAGCAGATCGGGTTCGTCGTGGTGCTGGAGCAACTGCCCAACACCCAGAAATTCGACAAGGAAGCGCGCGAGACCTTGCTCGATGTCTTCCGCGATGCGGCCGATTACTGGGCCGAAAAGAAGGTGCCGTTCCGCGTGTTCTATTCCTTCCAGTAAATTTTCTTCACATTTTGATAAACCTTTTACGCCACGCCGGACCTTTCACATCGTGAAAACCGGCGGCGGAGAGGCCGCCAGCAGGTACAATGCGCACACCATGAGAAGCATTGTCATCCTGATTTCCGGACGAGGCAGCAATATGGAAGCCATCGTCCGTGCTGCACAGGCCGAGCGGTGGCCTGCCAGAATCGCCGCTGTCATCAGCAACCGCGCCGACGCCAGCGGGCTTGAATTTGCCGCCCGCCACGGCATTGCGACCGCCGTCGTGGCCAACCGCGACTATTCCACGCGCGACCAGTTCGATGCCGCCCTGCGCGAGCAGATCGATGCGTTCGCGCCGGACCTGGTGGTGCTGGCCGGCTTCATGCGGATCCTGACGGCACCGTTCGTCAACCATTACCAGGGCCGCATGCTCAATATCCACCCGTCACTGTTGCCCAGTTTCCCGGGCCTGGCGACGCACCGCCAGGCGCTGGCCGCCGGGGTGAAGCTGCACGGCGCGACCGTGCACTTCGTCACGCCCGACCTCGACCACGGTCCCATCGTGGCCCAGGCCGCCGTGCCGGTGCTGGAAGAGGACAGTGAGGAGACCTTGGCCGAGCGTGTCCTGGAACAGGAACATGTGATCTATCCGCGCGCCGTGCGCTGGTTCGTGCAAGGCCGCCTGGCGCTGGACGGCGCCCGCGTGCGGCTGGCCGCCGACGCCTGAAGGGCAAACGAGCCAACGCCGCCGCGCACCCTCTTATCTTGAATTGAACATGAAGGACCTAGCATGAGATTGCCTCCCGCGATCATCCCCCATACCGAAGAACTGCTGCGTGAAGTGCTGCGCTTTACCGGCCCGGCCGACGTCACCTTGTCGCGCTACTTCCGTGACAATCCGCGCCTGGGCAGTCGCGAGCGTGGCGTGATCGCCGAAGCGGTCTACGGCCTGCTGCGCAACAAGACGGTGCTGACCAACTTCGCCGAATCCGGCAGCGGCCCCATGATGCGCCGCCTGGCCCTGCTGGGCCTGGCCGATGCAGCCGGCGCCGAATCCATTGCCGGTTTGCAGGAAGGCGAAGCCGAGTGGCTTGAGCGCGTCGCCCAGATCGACCGCACCCAGCTGGCGCCCCAGATGCGCAGCAACCTGCCGCCCTGGCTGTGGGAAAAGCTGGTCGCCCGCATGGGCGAGGAAGCCACCCTGCAACTGGCCGATGCCATGAACCGTCCGGCACCGCTGGACCTGCGCGTCAACGCCCTCAAGGCCGACCGTGACACGGTCATGGCCGAACTGGCCAAGGCCCCGGTGGCCTGCGAGCCGACCCCGTATTCCCCGCTGGGCCTGCGCGTGTTCAAGAAGCCGGCCCTGCAGAACCTGCCGCTGTTCAAGGATGGCGCCATCGAAGTGCAGGATGAAGGCAGCCAGTTGCTGGCCCAGATTGTCGGTGCCAAGCGCGGCGAGATGGTGGTCGATTTCTGCGCCGGCGCCGGTGGCAAGACCCTGGCACTGGGCGCACTGATGCGCAATACCGGCCGCCTGTATGCCTTCGACGTGTCCGAAAAGCGCCTGGCCAAGCTCAAACCGCGCCTGGCGCGCAGTGGCCTGTCCAACGTGCATCCGGTGGTGATCGCCCACGAGAACGACGCCAAGGTCAAGCGCCTGGCCGGCAAGCTCGATCGCGTGCTGGTCGATGCGCCCTGCAGCGGCCTGGGCACCCTGCGCCGCAATCCCGACATGAAGTGGCGCCAGAGCGTGGAGACGCTCACCGAAATGCGTGCCAAGCAAGGCTCGATCCTGGCCAGCGCCGCGCGCCTGGTGCGTCCGGGCGGACGCCTGGTGTACGGCACCTGCAGCTTCCTGGAAGAGGAAAACGATGAAGTGATCGCCGACTTCCTGGCTTCGCATCCCGACTTTACGCTGCGTCCGATGAGCGAAGTGCTGGCCGAGCAGAAGATTGCGCTGGATACCGGCGACTTCCTGAAGCTGCTGCCGCATCAGCATCAGACGGACGGTTTCTTCGCTGCCGTCCTGGAGCGCCGCGCCGCATCATGATGCGCCGGGTCTGGATTCCTTGTCTGGCCGTCGGCCTGCTGGCGGTCGCTGCCGTGCCCGGCCTGCAGGCCAGGGAAGCGCTGCCGCCGCCACCGGTCATGGCGGCACAGGGGACGATCCAGTCCGCCTTTGCGCCCTGGGATGATATCGAAGCTCTGATCGTCGGCCAGCTTCAAGCCGCACATCGCCAGATTCTGATGCAGGCCTATCTGCTGACCAGTCGTCCCATCACCGATGCCCTGGTCGCTGCCCGCAAGCGCGGTGTTGATGTGCGCGTGCTGATGGATGCCGGCCAGCTCGACAGGAACTCCGAGGACCGCCTGCGCCAGTTGCGCTCAGCCGGGATTCCGGTGTGGCTGGAAACCGCTTACCGCAATGCCCACAACAAGGTCATCATCATCGATGCCGCCTTGCCGACCGCCACCGTGATCACGGGCAGCTACAACTTTACCTGGTCAGCCCAGCACAAGAACGCCGAGAATGTCCTCATCCTCGGCAAGAACCCGCCGCTGGCCGCCCGCTACGCCAGCAACTGGCAGCGTCATCGCCAGGATGCCCAGGCCGCGCCCTGATCCGGCCCGCTTCGACTCGATCTGCCCACCCGGCCAGCCATGACCGATCATTTCTTTTCCCTCTTCACCGATATCAGTACCGTCGACCTGCTGCGCCAGCTGGTCGTGATCGCGCTCTCGTTGCTGGGCGGCATTGGTCTGTCGCGCTGGCTGCGTGCGCGCTTCGTGCTGCCGGCCGATGGCCAGGAGCAGTCGCTGGTGATGCAGATCGGCGTCAAGAGTTTTGCCCGCGTACTCTCGCCGCTGCTGGCCCTGGGCCTGCTGGCGGCGGCGTATGCCATCTTGAAGCGTGGCCACCATGCCGTCACGCTGTGGGAAATCATGTTTCCCCTGACCATCGCCCAGGTGGCGATGCGTTTCGTGTTCTACGTGTTGCGTGGCATTTTCGTCAAGGATGCGACCATCGGTGCCTTGTTGCACCTGTCGGAAAAAGTCATCGCGCTGCTGGTCTGGCTGTGCGTGGTGCTCTGGATTACCGGCCTGTGGCCCGATTTCGTCGATTACCTGGACAGCACGACCTTGCCGCTGGCGCGTCACAAGGTCTCACTGTTGACGATGTTGCAAGGCGCCGCGTCGGTGCTGGTCACGCTCATCATTGCCCTGTGGATAGGGACGGTGGTGGAAAACCGCCTCATGAAGTTCAGCGGCATGCACTCCTCGCTGCGCACGGTGGTGGCGCGCATGATGCGGGCCTTGCTGATCCTGGTGGCCTTCCTGGTCAGCCTGTCGCTGGTGGGGATCGACCTGACGGTGCTGTCGGTCTTCGGCGGCGCGCTGGGCGTCGGTATCGGTCTGGGCCTGCAGAAGATTGCCAGCAGCTATGTTTCCGGTTTCGTCATCCTGCTGGAGCGCAGCATGGTCATCGGCGACATGGTTGCCGTGGATAAATATTTCGGCAAGGTCACCCAGATCAATACCCGCTATACCATCCTGGAAGGGCTGGACGGGATCGAATCGGTGTTGCCCAATGAACTCTTTGTCTCCAATCCGGTACAAAACTATTCCTTGACCCATCGCATTGTACGTTTGGCTACACAGCTTACAATTCTGTACCAGGACGATGTGGAAACGGTCTTGTCCATCATGGAACAGGCCGCACTTGGAGTGCAGCGGGTGTCCCAGCAGACCGCCCCGCAAGCCTTGCTGCTCAAGATCGGTGCTGACGGGCTGGACCTGGAGCTGGGATTCTGGATCACCGACCCGGAAAATGGCCGGCTCAATGTGATCTCCGACGTCAACCGGGCCATCTGGGCTGCTTTCAAGCAACACGGCATCCAGGTGGCGCATCCCAAGCGCGATATTCGCATCATGGATGAGCGCAGCTTCCGCCAAAGTACGCGCCAGGAAATTCCTGATGGCCCAGGGCCGCAGAATTCGCGTACAATGCCCGGCAATTAAAAGAAAATAAAACCATTTTCACGGAACAAGTAATAATCCTGTTTTGTAGTCCGATAGTTGTTTTCTATTTGGAGTTGTACTGATGACCCTTGATGCGATCCTCGACTTTGTTGCCAACGGCCTGCTGCACGCGACCGGTTGGCAGATTGTCATTTACACCCTGGTGATGACGCACATCACCATCGTGGGCGTGACTCTCTACCTGCATCGTTGCCAGGCGCATCGCGCGCTCGAACTGCACGCGATCCCCAGCCACTTCTTCCGTCTGTGGCTGTGGATGACCACCGGCATGGTGACCAAGGAATGGGCGGCCATCCACCGCAAGCACCACGCCAAGTGCGAGACCGAGGAAGATCCGCACAGCCCGCAGACGCGCGGCATCAACAAGGTGATGTGGCAGGGTGCCGAGCTGTACCGCAGTGAATCCAAGAATGCCGAGACCATGGAGAAGTTCGGTCACGGCACCCCGGACGACTGGCTGGAACACAACATCTACAGCAAGTACGGCTGGCAGGGTGTGGGCATCATGCTGATCATCGACGTGCTGCTCTTTGGCGCCATCGGCCTGACCGTGTGGGCCGTGCAGATGGCCTGGATCCCGTTCTGGGCGGCCGGCGTGGTCAATGGCCTGGGTCACTTCTGGGGCTATCGCAACTACGATTGCAATGACGCGGCCACCAACCTGTTCCCGATCGGCATCATCATCGGCGGCGAGGAAATGCACAACAATCACCACACCTTCGGCACCTCGGCCAAGTTCTCGGCCAAGTGGTATGAATTCGACATCGGCTGGATGTATATCCGCATCCTGGAGACCGTCGGCCTGGCGAAGGTCAAGAAGGTGGCTCCCGTCCCCAAGTTCGACAGCCAGAAGTCGGTGATCGACTTCGATACCCTGCAGTCCGTGATCGCCAACCGCTATGACGTGACCGCCAAGTATGCGCGTTCGCTCAAGACCGCCTGGAAGGACGAGCTCGATCACCTGATCGAGAAGGCCAAGCTGGAATCGCGCTTCCTGAAATCCTCCAAGAAGCTGCTGCAACGTGAACCTGCCCGTCTGGAAGACGGCCAGAAGCAGCAATTGTCGGAACTGTTCGCCCACAGCAAGGCTCTGCAGACCATGCACGAGATGCGAATCGAGCTCAGCGCCATCTGGGAACGTTCGCACTCCACGCGCGAACAACTGCTGCAGCAACTGCAGGACTGGTGCACCCGCGCCGAGGCATCCGGTGTGAAGGCCTTGCGTGACTTCGCCCTGCGCCTGCGCAGCTACGCCTGATCCGCCAAGGCTGGACAATTCCTCCGGGGTAAAAGCCGGATATGAAGGAAAAGACCAGGAAAACCCCGCAGAGCAATCTGCGGGTTTTTTTTTGACTGCTGTCTGTGCGGAGGTGAAGGTTCGTGTCAAAAACCGCGAGAGGGGAGCAAAGCCGTCAGCCCCGTCGACAGGGCGCTCCTGACGCTGAGCTGCTGTAACCAGGTCCCGCGGATCGATGGCGACGGCGCGACGGGCAATAAAAAACCCGCAGAGAATTCTGCGGGTTTTTTGACAGTGAAACCGGGATCAATTACTTGATCTTGGTTTCCTTGTATTCCACGTGCTTGCGTGCCTTGGGATCGAACTTCATGATGCTGATCTTTTCGGGCGTAGTACGCTTGTTCTTGGTGGTGGTGTAGAAGTGACCAGTACCTGCGGTCGACTCCAGTTTGATTTTGTCGCGGCCGGATTTCGCCATGATAGATTTCCTTTACTCTGCTAATTAGACTTTTTCGCCACGAGCACGCAGATCGGCCAGAACGGCATCGATGCCGATCTTGTCGATCACGCGCAGGCCGGCGTTGGACAAACGCAGCGAAACCCAGCGGTTCTCGGATTCGACGAAAATGCGGCGGTTCTGCAGGTTGGGCAGAAAACGACGCTTGGTCTTGTTGTTTGCATGGGAAACGTTGTTGCCGACCATCGGCCCCTTCCCGGTGACTTGGCAGACACGTGCCATGTGAGACTCCTTAAAAATTTCCGAATTTGGGAAAAACGAGAGTATATGGAAAAAACTCTGCTTTTTCAATGACTTGCGAAAAACAATTGTGTCTTGATGCGTCAAGTGAATTTAACAATTTAAGAAGCATTGTCTTTCCAGTCTTCCCGTCAGTGACGCAATCCCAGTACAGGCAAGGGTTTGCGGCCGATTTCCCGGTTCCGGATTCACACCTTGCCGTGATCGGCGAAGGAGTACAGGCGTGTCCCGGCCACCACGATATGGTCCAGCAACTCGACGTCGATGACCTCCAGGGCTTTCTTGAGGGTCTTGGTCAGGCTCAGGTCGGCGTCACTGGGGCGGGGGTCGCCCGACGGGTGATTGTGGGCCACGATGACCGAAGCGGCGTTGTAACGCAGCGCCATCTTGATCACTTCGCGGGGATAGACGGTCGTATGGTTCAGCGTCCCTCTGAACAGTTCTTCCGTGCCGAGCAGGTGGTTGCGCATGTTCAGGAAGAGCGCGACGAAACATTCATGTTCCTTGCCGAAGAAGGTCAGTTTCAGGTATTCGCCCACGACGCGGGTTGAATTGAGGGCCGAAGCCTGCTTGAGGTCGCCGTGGATGGCGCGCTTGGCCAACTCCAGGGAAGCCGACAACTGGGCGCATTTGGCCGGGCCGAGGCCGCTGCCCAGACTGGGCTCGCGCTGAACAGCGCTGCATAGTTTCTCCAGCGAGCCGAAACGTTGCAACAGTTCCATGGCCAGCTGCATGACGCTCTTGCCGGGTGTTCCCACGCGCAGGAAGATCGCCAGCAGTTCCGCATCCGACAGGGCGGCCGGGCCCAGCTCCAGCAGGCGTTCACGGGGCCGCTGCTGCTTGGGCCAATCGATGAGGGACATGGTCATGATGTGAATCTCCTTTCATTCAGATTGCACGTGAGAGGGAAGAACGCGGCAGCCCCTGCAGTCAGCGCCCACAGCAAACGCCGCAGAGCAGCATCGCAGCATTGCCGCAGTCGGCTTGCGCCGCCGCAAGGAAGTCCCGGATGCAGCAACTGGCAGCGCACCCGGATGAAGCTGCCAGCGGCGTATCGGCTCAACGTGGCTTACAATAGCGGGTTCCTGTGCACCTTCCCGATTCCCGTCATGTCCAGCTCAACCGTCCCCGTCGTCACCGAAAACGCCTACCTCACCCTGCATTACCGCCTGGCTTCGCTGGACGGTGAAGACATCGTCAGCACCTTCAACGAGAACCCGGCGACCCTGCAGTTCGGTCAGGGCCAGCTGGCGCCCTTCCTCGAAGCCTGCCTGCTGGGCTTGCCCGAAGGTACGCACCAGACCTTTGAACTGACACCGGCCCAGGCTTTTGGCGAGCGCAGTGAAGAGCTGATCCAGCGCATCTCGCGCGCCACCCTGGAAGAAAACTCGTCGATGGATGAGGACTATCGCGTCGGTGACCTGGTCGACTTCGCCGCCCCCGGTGGCGGCCGCTTCGCTGGCATCCTGCGAGCGATCGATGATGATGGCGCAATTTTCGACTTCAATCATCCGCTGGCTGGGCAAACGCTGAAGTTCGAAGTAAAAATCATAGGAATCCTGTAATCGCCTCGTCATTTGGCGATGCGGTCCTCGCAATATTTTGAAGAATCAAGGGAATCACCATGACCATGGAACAAGCCGACGCTGAAATCCTGCTGGCCCAGCCCCGGGGTTTCTGTGCGGGCGTGGATCGCGCCATCGAGATTGTCGAACGTGCGCTGGCGCAGTTCGGCGCGCCCATCTACGTGCGCCATGAAATCGTGCACAACGCCTACGTGGTCAATGATCTGCGGGCCAAGGGTGCGGTCTTCATCGAGGAGCTGGCCGATGTGCCGGCCGGCAACACCGTCATCTTCTCGGCCCATGGCGTGTCCAAGGCGATCCAGGCGGAGGCGGCCGAGCGTGGCCTGACGGTATTCGATGCCACCTGCCCGCTGGTCACCAAGGTACATATGGAAGTGGCCAAGATGCGCCGCGAAGGGCGCGAGATCATCATGATCGGCCACGCCGGTCACCCCGAGGTCGAAGGCACCATGGGCCAGACCGAGGCCGGCATGCACCTGGTGGAAACGGTGGAAGACGTACAGCGCCTGCAGGTCGCTGATCCCGAACTGCTGGCCTATGTCTCCCAGACCACGCTGTCGGTGGATGATACCGCCGACATCATTGCGGCCCTGCGCGCGCGCTTCCCGGCCATCGCCGAGCCCAAGAAGGGCGACATCTGCTATGCCACCACCAATCGCCAGGAAGCCGTCAAGTTCATGGCGCCGCAGGTGGAGGTGGTGATCGTGGTGGGCAGCCCCAACAGCTCCAACTCCAACCGTCTGCGCGAGCTGGCCGAGAAGAAGGGTGTCCCGGCCTTCATGGTCGACAATGCCGCCTTGATCGACCCGCAATGGGTGGTTGGCCGCCAGCGCATCGGCGTGACCGCAGGCGCCTCTGCCCCTGAGGTGCTGGTGCAGGCCGTGATCGACCGTATCAAGGAAATCGGTGCGCGCAGTGTGCGCGTCCTGGACGGTATTGAAGAAAACGTCACCTTCCCCCTGCCCAAGGGCCTGGGAGCCCGCATACCGTCTGCCGAATCCGCATGAGCCCCTCGGGAGTATGTGAGGACATGTGAAGGTTCGGACAAAAAACCGACCAGCCGTTTGCGCAAAGAGGCCTGCTGATGCAGGCCTTCTTCATTTCCGCGACAGGTGTTGTGAAGTCACCGACGATTCATTGGTCTTACCGCACTTTCTTCTGTAACAGGCGATTGTTTGTGCTCGATTGTTGGAATCTTCTGCGTATAATTCCGCACCATTATCGACGGACCGCCCAAAAGGCGGCCGAGCGCTAGCCCTCACCAAAGAGGGCAGGGCGCCGCGAACGCGGCGTCAACCAGAGACGGGAGACATTCATATGCAGCAGCATCTGCCCACCGGCACCCTCCGGTGCTTCCGGCGAAGACCTCCCGGGCGTCCGCCCAGTCGGCGCCCCGCTTTCTGCTCCCGCCGCTGCGGCGGCAACAGCAGCTGATTTCCTGATTCCGGACCCTGCCCGCAAGCGTGCTTGCGTGGAACGCATTTGCCCTTTTTATGAAGAGTGATAACGCGATCCCGAGTGCCGGGAACGGATTTTGCTAATCGACATGCTTTCGCGCGGCGTCCGCTTTGGTGCAGACCCACGTGTTTTTCTTGTTTCCATTTAGATCGAAGAGTTATTCATGGACATTTTCCTCCAGCAGATCATCAACGGATTGGTGCTAGGCAGCATGTACGCACTGATCGCCCTGGGCT
>NZ_JBMDJS010000023.1:0-55493 GCF_057809315.1 Herbaspirillum sp. FG34
CCGGCGCGTCCTCCCGACCGGAGAAAGATAAGCATTAAGCTAGAGCGCAGGAAAGCAGCCCGTGCAGACTCCCCTCCCCCCAAAAAAACAAAAATCAAACCCCAGGATCCCGCACCTTCTCCACCTGATCAAACTCCACGTTATAAAACTCAGACCCGCGCAACTCAGCCTTGCGCATATAAACCGTCTGCACGATATCGCGAGTAGCAGCATCGATAGAAACAGGCCCGCGCACGCTCTCCCAGCTCATCCCCTTCATGGCAGCCAGCAGTTTTTCGCCATTCGCATCGCCGGAGGTTTTCTTGAGGGATTCATAGAGCAGGTGCATACCATCGTAGGCACCGACAGAATGGAAGTTGGCCCGCATCCCCTTGTTAGCCTTGGCCATCGCGTCCACATATTCCTTGTTGGCCGCCGAAGGATGCGCAGCAGAATAATGATGACTGCTCACCACATCCTTGGCGGCCGCACCGATACCCGCCATCAGGTCATCATCGAGCACATCGCCGGTACAGATCAGGCGAATTCCCGCCGCCGCCAATCCCCGCTCGGTGAACTGCTTCAACACGGCAGCTCCTTCACCGGAAGGTACAAAAACGAACAAAGCCTGCGGCCTGGCATCCTTGACCCGCTGCAGGAACGGCGCATAGTCCGGATTGCGCAAAGGCACCCGCACACTCTCCATCACCTTGCCACCGGCTTCAGAGAAAGTCTTCACAAACACCTTCTCTGCATCCAGCCCCGGCCCGTAATCGGAAACAAAGGTCACCACACTCTTGATGCCATTCTTCGCCGCCCAGGACGCCAGTGGCGAGGTCACCTGCGCCAGCGTAAACCCGGTACGCACGATATAGGGTGAACGCTGGACAATGATGGAAGTCGCCGCCGCCGTCACGATCATCGGCACCCTGGCCTGCGTGGCAATGGGTGCAGCCGCCAGCGCCAAGGGCGTCAGCCCGAAGCCCATCAGCACCTGCGCCTTCTCACGCGCCACCAGCTCCTGCGCCAGACGCTTGGTCACATCGGGCGAGACCCCGCCGTCATCCTTCAACAAGATCTCCACCTTGCGTCCGGCCACACTGTCACCGAACTTCTGCTGATACAACTTGACCGCCGCCTCGATCTGCCGCCCGGTCGAGGCAAACGGCCCCGACATCGGCACGATCAGCCCCACCTTCAACGTCTCTGCCGCTTGCGCCACCAGCGGCGCACCAACGGCGGCCAATGCCGTCCCGGCCAACATCAGGTGGCGGCGTCGGGTATTGATCATCTCGCTCATCATGTCTCCTCACGTTTTAATTGGTATAAATGATTTACGGCCAGTTGCTTCGTATTACGCTACAAATCCAGCACCAGCAAGGGACTCCGTGCCCGTGAACAACACGGCGTGAACTGGTCATTGGCCGCGCGTTCCTCATCGGTCAGATATTGATCACGATGATCCGGTTCACCCTCCAGTACGCGCGTAAGACAGGTGCCGCAGATCCCCTGCTCGCAGGACACCGGCACATCCACACCGTGCTCGCACAAGACCTGAATCACCGTGCGGTCCGCCGGAATGCGGTAGACCTGCCCGCTGCTGGCCAGCCTGACCTCAAAGCTGCCATTGCCGTCCGCCTGCACCGGCGCCGCACCAAAGTATTCGAAATGGACTTGCGTCCCCGGCCAGCCACGCGCACGGGCAGTCTCCACCACATGCGTGATGAAACCGGCAGGGCCGCAGACGTAAAGATGGGTGGCCGGATCGGCCTGTGACAGCAAGGCATCGAGATCGAGCTTCTGTGCAACATCACCATCGTCATAGTGATGCACCACGCGCCGAGCGAATCCCGATGCCGCGATGCGCTCGCGAAACGCCTGGCGGGCGGGCGAACGGGCGCAATAGTGCATCTCGAAAGAAGCCCCGCAAGCCGCCAGCGCCTCGGCCATGCACAGAATGGGCGTCACCCCGATACCACCCGCCAGCAGCAGACTGTGCGGCGCCGACACCAACGCGAACTGGTTGCGCGGCACCCCGATGGTGAGCAGGTCGCCCACCTTCAACACCTCATGCACCGCCACGGAACCGCCCCGCGAATGGGCATCACGCAATACACCGATCTGATAGCGATGCTGCTCATGCGGCGCGTTGCACAGCGAATACTGACGCAGCATGCCGCCCGGCAGATGCACATCGATATGTGCCCCCGCAGTAAAGGCCGGCAAGGCACTGCCATCCGGCGACACCAGTTCCAGCCCGATGATGCCGTCGGCTTCCTCGCGGCGCGCCGCGATCCTGACCTGCAATGTCGTCATCATCCCCCCCTCAGGCTGCCGCAGCCTTGCCGGCATCGGCTTCGCGCGCCAACCACTTGTCCAGCACCTTGCGCGACTGCACGCCACCGGCATCGATGTTCAGCGCCAGCAGGCGACGCTCCGGATACTTGAGCAGATTGGCCTGCTGCAGCTCCAGCATCGCACGGTCCTCACCGAAGATCTTGCCCTGGCCCTCGCGGATGGTGTCGGTGAGGTCCTTGTCCTCGGGACGGAAGTGGCGCGCCATGCCCCAGAAATACCAGTGCGAAGTCTCGGTCTCGGGCGTGATGAAATCCACCACGATGGACGACGCCTTGTGCTCCGGCGCAGCGTCGTAACCACCCTGCCCGGCATGCGCCACGCCCACTTCGATCATCACGTGACTGGGCGGCGAAAAGCGGCAGATCTGCCAGCGGTCCACCGGGACGTCGTCGGCCAGCCCGTTGCCTCGCAGGGCCATGCGCCAGAACGGCGGCGGCATGATGTTTTCCATGAAGCGGCTGGTGATGACCTGCTCACCCTCCACGCGCGTGTTGACCGGGGCTTCATCAATCTCCTTCTGGCCGATGCTGGAGGCGTGCACGTAGGTCTCGTGGGTGAGATCCATCAGATTGTCGATCATCAGACGGTAGTCGCAGTTGATGTGATACAAGCCGCCACCATAGGCCCATTCAGGGTTCTCGGCCCACTCCAGGTGATGGATCTGCGCCGGATCGGCCTGCTCCTTCTCACCCGGCCAAACCCAGATGAAACCGTAGCGCTCCACCACCGGGAAGCTGCGGATACAAGGGAAACCACGCACGCGCTGACCAGGCATGCTGCGGGTGTGGCCGTCGCAACCCATCTCCAGACCGTGATACCCGCAAACCAGCTGTCCATCGCGCACGAAACCCAGAGACAGGGGCGCACCACGATGCGGACAGAAATCCTCGACGGCGGCCACCTTGCCCTCGGCACCACGATAGAACACGATCTTCTCGCCACAGATCTGACGGCCCAGGGGCTTGCTTTCGATTTCGTCGGGGGTACAGGCAACGTACCAGGCATTCTTGGGGAACATGACGGTCTCCTTGGGTAAATTCCTCAACCGGCACCGGCCTCGCGCGGCCAGTGCCCTCCTTGATGGACTGCTCCAACTTGTTCTTTTCCGCAGGTGGCTTGATCCAGATCCTGTCGGGTCTCGCATTTTTCTGATTTAATATTCAGTGCACTGAATGTTAGGAAAAGTATCCGCCAATCCGCTGCGCAAGTAAACGCGCCGGCGGACTTTTTTCATTGCGCATCGCATCAATTGATTGAGGGAAAACGTCGCGGACCTTACACTGCCGCATCGCTGCGTACTGATTGCAGCTCATCCATTGCCCGACCGAACCTGACCGAATCCGCCATGCCAGAGACCACACCGCCCAAGGACGAAAGCCAGCTCATCGATCTCTACGAGCACCCCGGCCACCTGTTGCGGCGCGCGCAGCAGATCTCGGTATCGATCTTCCATGACGAAACCGGCGGCATCATTACCCCGGTGCAATACGCCATCCTGCGCATGCTGTCGAATCATCCCGGCATCGACCAGGTGAGCCTGTCGGGGCTGGTCGCCATCGACACCTCCACCGGCGCCACGGTCTGCGCCCGCCTCGAAGAAAAGGGCTTGCTGGTGCGGGAAGTCATTCCGCACAACCGCCGCCAGCGCGCATTGCGCATCACGCAAGCGGGCGAAGCCCTGCTGGAAGAACTGATCCCCGGCCTGCAGCGCCTGCGCAAGCGCATCCTGGCGCCCCTTGATGACGCCGAGCAGGAGCAGTTCATGCGGCTGCTGGACAAGCTGGTGCACGAGAACAATCCACAAAGCCGCGCACCGCTGGCACGCTTGCGCGACCAGGATTGCCAGGAGGACTGAGCCTCAGGCTACCGCTACCAGTCGATCCAATTTTTCACCATCGTCCAGCAGGCTTTGGCTATCCGAGGCATGCACGATGCGGCCACGATCAAGCACGATGGCCCGTTGCGTGAGCGACAGCGCCATGCGCGCATGCTGCTCCACCACGATCACCGACATCCCTTCGTCGCTGACCAGGCGGCGGATCACCTTCAACAGCTCCTGCACGATGATGGGGGCCAGCCCTTCCATCGGTTCATCCAGCAAGAGGATGCTGGGACTGACCATCAGGGCGCGCGCAATGGCCAGCATCTGCTGCTCGCCACCGGAGAGCTGATTGCCCATGTTGTGGCGGCGCTCATGCAGGCGCGGAAAAATCGAATAAATCTTCTGCAAGTTCCATTTTCCGCCACGCTCCACCACCGTCAGGTGTTCCTCCACCGACAGCGAAGGAAACATGAAACGCTCCTGCGGTACCCAGCCCAGCCCGGCATGCGCGCGCTTGTGGGTCGGCACGCGGGCGATGTTGCTGCCGCGCCAGTGGATGCTGCCGCCATGCAGGCGAGTCAGTCCCATGAGGGTAATCAACAGACTGGTCTTGCCCACGCCATTGCGCCCCAGCAGGGCCAGGCTCTCACCTTCCTGCATGGAGAAGGACACCTCCTCCAGGACGATGGAATCGCCATAACCGGCGCTCACCTTGTCCAGTGCCAGCAGTTCAGGCATGTTCGGCCTCCCCCAGATAGACTTCCTTGACGCGCTGATCCGCCGCAATCTCGGCCGGTGTGCCTTCCACCAGCACCTTGCCGCCGACCAGTACGGTGATGCGTTCGGCAAAGCGGAACACCAGTCCCATATCGTGTTCGATGAAGACGATCGTCACCTCGCGGGGCAGTTGCGCAATCACTTCAAACAATTCGCGGCTTTCCGCCGACGGAATGCCTGCGGCAGGTTCATCCAGCAACAGCACTTTGGGTTGCGTGGCCAGCGCCAACGCAATTTCCACCAGCCGCTGCTTGCCGTAGGCCAGGCTGCGCGTGATGCTGTTGGCCTCCTGCGCCAGCTTGAGCGAGGCCAGCAGCGCCATGGCTTCGTCCACCACGTCGGTCTGACGGGCCACGGTCTGGTACCACTTGTATTGCAGGCCGCGCCTCTCCTGGATCGCCAGCACCACCGACTCCAGTACGGTCAGTCCGGCAAAGAGCGTATTGATCTGGAAGGTACGCGTCATGCCGCGCTTGACGCGCTCGTGCTGGGCCAGCGCGGTAATGTCCTCGCCACCGAACCATACCTTGCCACTGCTGGGTGCAAAGCCACCCGTGAGCAAGTTGATGAAGGTGGTCTTGCCTGCGCCATTGGGGCCGATCAAGGCGTGGCGCGCGCCGGGCGTGAAGGTCAGCGAGATGTCGCTGTTGGCCACGAAGCTGCCCCAGCGCTTGCTCAGCGCTTCGGTGCGCAAGGTGGTATCGGCTGGATGCGAGCTCATGTGCGTCCTCCCTTGAAGAACTTGTCACGCAGCACGGCCAGTCCACCCAACAGACCACCGCGTGCGAAGAGAACGATGACGATCAGCAGCAGGCCGATCCAGAACTGCCAGTAGGCCGGATCGAGTCCGGAGAGGGTGTCCTGCGCCAGCATGTAGACCAGCGCGCCCACCAGTGCACCATAGAGCCGACCGGTGCCGCCCAGCACCAGGATGATGAGCAACTCGGCCGAACGCGGGAAGCCCAGCACATCGAGCCCGACAAACTGCGTGGTCTGGGCCAGCAAGGCACCGGCCACACCCGCAACCGCAGCGGCGATGGTGAAGATCACCACCAGCCGACGATTGACGTCGGCCCCGATGGCCGGCATGCGGCGACCTCCTTCGCGGATACCCCGCAAGCCCAGGCCGAAGGGCGAACTCACCAAGCGTCGCAAGACCACGAACAGCAACAACAGCACCGCGAAGCTGTAGCAAAAGGCGACGCGGCCGTTGAGATCGAATTCGAAGACCCCGAAGATCTTGCCCATCACCATGCCGGACAGACCATCCACGCCGCCCGTGATGAAGGCTGCCTTGTTGGCCGCCTCGAAGAGCATCAGTCCGATGCCCAGCGTCACCATGAGGCGCGTGAGGTCCGTCCCGCGCACTACCAGGAAACTCACCAGGAATCCGGCAACGGCTGCCACGATGGCGGCCAGCAGCAGTCCGGTGATAGGCTCGCCCCAGCCATGCACGGCCAGCAGGCCGGCAGTGTAGGCACCGAGGCCGAAGAAAGCCGCATGCCCCAGCGAGACGATGCCGGCATAGCCCAGGATCAGGTCCAGCGAGACGGCGAACAGACCCACAATCATGATCTGGCTGATCAGCACCAGATAATCCGGGAAGACGAAATAGGCCGCCACCGGCAAGAGCCAGAAGATCAGCTCCAAGGGCGTCCAGCGGTCATTGGGCAGATGCAGTGCAGGTTTCGTCGCGGACCGGCTTGTCGTATTCAGGCTGCTCATCCGCGCCTCCGCATCAGGCCAGCCGGGAACAGGATCAGCAATACCACCATCAGGCCGTAGATGACGAAGGCGCCGGTCTCCGGCACGTAGTATTTGCCGGCGACGTCGAACACGCCCAGGATCAGCGCGGCCAGCAACGGGCCCTTGATGGTGCCGGCACCACCGACGGCCACCACCAGCAGGAAATAGACCATGTACTTGACCGGGAAAGTCGGATCCAGTCCCAGCACGTCGATGCCCAACCCGCCACCGAGTCCGGCCAGGCCCGAACCGAGCGCGAAGGTCAGGCTGAAGACACGGCTGACGTTGATGCCCAGTCCGGCTGCTGCAACCTGGTTATCGACCGCGGCACGAATCTGCGCACCGAAGCGGGTACGCTCGATCAACAGGCCCAGCGCAATGGTCACCAGCACCACCACACCGATGAGGAAGACACGATAGGCACCGACGTCCAGTCCCAGCAGCGAGACCTGACCGCGCAGCCAGTCCGGCAGCACGACCGGTTGCTGGGTCGGCCCCCACTGCCAGGTGGCAGCGGCCACGGCCATGAAGGTCAGGCCGATGGAAAACAGCACCTGATCCAGATGGCTGGCCTTGTAGAGACGACGATAGAGAGAGCGCTCAAGGATCAGTCCCACCGCCGCCGCAGCGATGAAGGCCAGCGGCAGGGTCGCGAGGAAGGGAACGCCGATGCCGTTGAGCAGCGTCACGCAGACATAGCCACCCAGCATGGCAAAGGCACCGTGCGCCAGGTTGATGAAGTTCATCATGCCCATCGTCACCGACAGGCCCACGCTGATGAGAAACAGAAGGCTGCCGTAGGCAATGCCGTCAAAGAGTACGCCGAGGAAGTTGCCTAGCATGGCATACCTCCCTGACCGGAACGGGCGCGCGCAGCAGGACGCGGCGCACAGTCATGATGCAGATACATGATGCGATTTGTCTCCTTCTGTCCTGCGGCTCTTTTATGGGTGACCGCTCGGAAATCAATATGAATTTTTTTCTATTGTGCTGCGCCTGCCTCAACTCATGCTTGATCAATTTTCACGAAGACCCTTGCGATCTTCATGAACTCATCACACGCGCTCGATCACCATCGCGATGCCCTGCCCCACGCCGATGCACATGGTGCACAGCGCATAGCGGCCGCCGGTGCGTTCCAGCTGGTACATCGCCGTGGTCACCAGGCGCGCACCGCTCATGCCCAGCGGATGGCCCAGCGCAATGGCGCCGCCGTTCGGATTGACGCGCGCATCGTCATCGGCCACGCCCAGCTCGCGCAACACGGCCAGCCCCTGCGAGGCGAAGGCTTCGTTGAGTTCGATCACGTCCATCTGATCGATACTCATGCCCAGTTGCGCCAGCACTTTCTTGCTGGCCGGCGCCGGGCCCATGCCCATGATGCGCGGCGCCACCCCGGCCGTGGCCATGCCGAGGATGCGTGCGCGCGGCTTGAGCTGGTATTTCTCGACTGCGTCAGCACTGGCCAGCAAGAGCGCGCAGGCGCCGTCGTTGACGCCCGAGGCATTGCCGGCGGTAACGCTACCATCGGGCCTGACCACGCCCTTCAGACGGGCCAGCGCTTCCATGCTGGTGGCACGGGGATGTTCATCCTGGCTCACGGTGATGGGGTCGCCCTTCTTCTGCGGGATCACCACCGGCACGATTTCCTGAGCCAGGTTGCCATTGGCCTGGGCCGCAGCAGCCTTGGCCTGGCTGCGCACGGCAAACCGGTCCTGGTCTTCGCGGCTGACCTTGAAGTCGACGGCCACATTCTCGGCCGTCTCGGGCATGGCATCGACGCCGTATTTCTGCTTCATCAGCGCATTGACGAAACGCCAGCCGATGGTGGTGTCCTGGATGGCAGCCTGACGCGAGAAGGCACTATCGGCCTTGCCCATCACGAAGGGAGCACGGGTCATCGACTCGACGCCACCGGCTATCATCAGCTGCGTCTCGCCAGACTTGATGGCGCGCGCGGCCGTGCCCAGCGCATCCATGCCGGAGCCGCACAAGCGATTGATGGTGCTGCCCGGCACTTCCTGCGGCAGACCCGCCAGCAGCAGCGACATGCGCGCCACGTTGCGGTTGTCTTCACCAGCCTGGTTGGCGCAGCCATAGATGACGTCATCGACAGCCTTCCAGTCCACCTGCGGGTTGCGCTCCATCAGTGCGCGCAGCGGCACGGCCCCGAGGTCGTCGGCACGCACGTCCTTGAGCGCGCCACCGTAGCGGCCGATGGGGGTGCGAATGGCGTCACAGATCAATACGTCTTTCATGTCTTCCTCACAGCGATATCAACGATGGGTTGGGCCGGATCAGGCCGCCGGATGCAGCGGTGCACCTGTCATCTCTTGCAATTGCGCGAACGAAAGACCTTCGACGATCTCGCGCACTTGCAGTCCTTGCGGGGTCACGTCGATGACGGCCAGGTCGGTGTAGATGCGATTGACGCAAGCGATGCCGGTCAGCGGATAGGAGCAGGCCTCCACCAGCTTGCTCTCGCCGGTCTTGGTCTGGTGGTCCATCATCACGAACACCTGCTTGGCACCAATGGCCAGGTCCATCGCACCGCCCACGGCGGGGATGGCATCGGGCGCGCCGGTGTGCCAGTTGGCCAGGTCACCCTTGGCCGAGACCTGGAAGGCGCCCAGCACACAGATGTCGAGATGACCGCCGCGCATCATCGAGAACGAATCGGCATGATGAAAATAGGAACCGCCGGTCAGCAGCGTCACCGGCTGCTTGCCGGCATTGATGAGATCTTCGTCTTCCTCACCGGGGGCCGGGGCCGGGCCCATGCCCAGCACGCCGTTTTCGCTGTGCAGGAAAATTTCCTTGTCAGCCGGCAGATAGTTGGCCACCTTGGTGGGCAGGCCGATGCCCAGGTTCACGTAGGCGCCCTCGGGGATGTCCTGCGCCACGCGGGCGGCGATCTCTTCACGGGTAAAGCGCTTCATTGCTGTGCCTCCTTGGTTTGCACGATCCGTTGCACGAAGATGCCGGGCGTGATGATGTTTTCCGGATCGAGCTGGCCCAGTTCCACCACCTCGGTGACTTGCGCGATGGTGACCTTGGCGGCCATGGCCATGATGGGACCGAAGTTGCGCGCGGTCTTGCGATATACCAGGTTGCCCCAGCGGTCGCCGCGCAGTGCCTTGATGAGCGCGAAGTCGGCGTGAATGGGCGACTCCAGCACGTAGTGCTTGCCATCGATGAGACGGGTTTCCTTGCCTTCGGCCAGCATGGTGCCGTAACCGGTCGGACTGAAGAAACCGCCGATGCCGGCACCTGCGGCACGAATGCGCTCGGCCAGGTTGCCTTGCGGGGTCAGTTCCAGCTCGATTTCACCGGCGCGGTAGAGCGCATCGAAGACGTGGGAATCGGTCTGGCGCGGGAAGGAACAGATGATCTTCCTGACGCGCTTGGTCTTGAGCAATGCGGCCAGGCCGGTATCGCCATTGCCGGCATTGTTGTTGACGATGGTCAGGTCGCGCGCGCCCTGGGCGATGAGCGCATCAATCAGGGCCGAGGGCATGCCGGCATTGCCGAAGCCGCCGATCATGATGGTGGCGCCATCATGGATGTCGGCCACCGCCTGCTCCAGGGAGTCAGAAATTTTATTGATCACGTTGCTCTCACTATAGATGCGGCGCCTGCAACTGCGCCGGCTGGATGCCTTGCCACACGTTTGCTTGCGGTGCGACCAGGCGGGTTGGGACTCGTCTCTGCCGGTGTGGACGGGCATTGCGGCGCGGTCAGCTGCGTGACGTTTTTTGCACCGCAATGTTCGATCACCGAACTAATGTTTGATTTTCGCACAAAAAGAGTTTAGCGATCCGGCTTGACGGACGTCAAGAAAAACCAGCAGGATGTGTTCGCTTGCCGCACAAAACGTTAAAATTCCGACGCACTCCTGCACGGCGGCAACGCCGGGCGGCCGCACCGACGATCCGTCCTGACCATCCGACCAGAGAGCCCATTCGCGCCCATGTCCACCGCACCCGCTGCCAAGACCCGCAAAACCGTTGCCAAGAGCGTCCCTGCCGCCAAGGACAGCAAGGCACCGAAGTCCGCCCCCGTCGCCAAAGGCCGCGGCAAGGCCAGGCAAGCCGAGCCCTCCGGCGGCGCTGCCGAGACCGAACGCGAGCTGACCATCGCCGAGGAAATCGACGCGCTCACCGACCCCAGCTTCATGACCTCGCTGGCGCGCGGCCTGGCGGTCATCCGCGCCTTCAGTGATTCGCGCCGCAGCCTGACCATCGCCCAGATCAGCCAGAAGACCGGTATCCCGCGTGCTGCCGTGCGGCGCTGCCTGCATACCCTGAAGCAACTCGGCTATGCCGATTCGGACGTCAACAACTTCTCGCTGCGTCCCAAGATCCTGACGTTGGGATACTCCTATCTGTCTTCCACTCCGTTGACCGTTTCTGCACAGCCCTACCTGAACAACATCAGCCGTACCCTGGGCGAATCCTGCTCGCTGGCGGTGCTCGATGACAATGAAGTGCTCTACGTCGCGCGCTCGGCGACATCGCGCGTGATGTCGGTGGCGCTCAATACCGGCAGCCGCCTGCCGGCCTATTGCACCTCGCTGGGCCGGGCCATGCTGGCACACCTGCCCGATGAGCAGTTGAAAGCCTACTTCGAGAAGGTCAAGCTGCGCGCCCTGACCGACAAGACGGTGGTGTCGCAGAAGCGTCTGCGCGACATCCTGGCCGGCGTGCGCGAACAGGGTTACGCGGTCATCGATGAAGAACTCGAGGTTGGCCTGCGTTCGATTGCCGTCCCGGTGCGCGGGGCCTCCGGCAACGTACTGGCGGCACTGAACGTGGGGGCACAGGCCGCGCGCGTCTCGGTCGCACAGATGGAAGAGGAAATCCTGCCGGTGCTGCTGCGTGGCGCACAGGAATTGTCGGTGCTGCTGCCATAAAAAACAGGTCCGCACTCCCCGATTCGGGGAGGCGGACCGAAGACAAAAACAGACCCTGCCTTTGCCATGCTGCGGATGTCGGCGCACCCTTCGCAACTGCGGGTGCGCCATCCTCCTCAAGACTGCTTGCCGCTATTTGCCACTGTTTGCCGCCACCATCAGAAGGTGTGACGGATGCCTGTCATCACGCCCAACTGGTTCTTGCCCGCGCCTACCGAGCCACCGGCATCGACGGCCACGGCAGCGGTACCGCCGTTCTTGATGTAACCCAGCGAGGTATAGAGGGCGGTGCGCTTGGACAGGTTGTAGGTCAGGCGCGCCACCGACAGGGTGACATCGTTGGGGCTGTTCTTGACGGCCAGACGCGAGAGCTGCGCATCCAGCACCAGGGTGGTGGTCAGCGGATAGCTCACGCCCAGGTAGTAGAGATCGGAATCGGTATTGGTATTGGCCGCTGCACGGGTGCGACGATCCACCACACCGCCGCCGACCTTGACGTCACCGAGCATGAAGTATCCGTTCAGGGTGATGCGCTGATCGCTGTTGCTGCTGCTGGTCAGGCCGCCGGAGGCGCCGGTGTTGCCATAGAGGATGTCGTAGGATGAGGTCATCCCCCAGCCCTTGCCGTCATAGCCCAGCAGACCCGTGACCTGGCGGCAGGCCTTGCTGTTGCCGGCCACCTCGCCCGGACAGTTGGTAGCGGCAGGACCGCCGGTGGCCGATGCGTCGCGACCGAAGCTGTAGGTCGCACCGACGGTAAAACCGCTGAAGCTGCCGAGGTAACCGATGGCGTTGTCGCTGCGGGCATTGGGCAGATAGGAATCAATGCTGCCGATGGCGAAGATGTTGGGACCCATCACGTCCGTCTTGAGCTGCGAGATATAGGTCATGTTGATCTGCCGACCCAGCATGACCTGACCCCAGCCGCCCTTGAGCCCCACATACGACTGGCGACCGAAGATGCGGTTGCCCTGGCCCATGGCACCGGTATCGGGTGCGAAGCCGCTTTCCAGCACGAACATCGCCTGCAGTCCGCCGCCCAGGTCTTCGGTACCGCGGAAACCGATGCGCGAAGGGAAGCTGCCCGTCAGCGATGGCATCTTGAAGACCGAATTGCCATTGGCGTTGGCATTGGTGGTATAGACCACGCCGGTATCGATGATCCCGTAAATCGTTACCGAACTCTGTGCCATGGCCGAGCCGGATACACCTGCGGTCATCGCACATGCGGCAGCGGCCAGAGCCACTGCACGCAGGGTGATTTTTCTTGTCATTGCCATCTCCTCCTGATTTCATTGAATGGTGAATGGCCGGTCCGCTGCCGGCGCGCACCTTCCTCCAGGCACACGCCAACGATTCGCTGCTCGCCGGCCAGGTGACTTCCAGTGATGTCAGTCCCTGGTGTTTACTGCGACTACCTGTTGCGAATTGCTGCTGCCGCCCGGCAATGATCCGGAGCGCGGACGCAAAACCGCCCCCTGCCCCATGGTCAGTGCCATCGGCATGCTTGCTGCAAGGACGCCTGCGGCGTCCATTCAAGAATGCGAGTTGTTCGATGCCGCCAGGCGGGCATCGCAGAAAGAAGCGTCTCTTTGCTTATTTTTTATAACTTTTATTCCCCGTTCGGTAGCCGCACATCAGTTTGTTTACCGAACGGATGGTGCGATACTATTGTCGGCACCTCCGCTTTGTCAACAAGGCGAGCCAAGGAAGGGAAAGCGATACGTCGTCCGTCTGCAACAGTCGGACCGGCGATGCGACAATGAAGACGGCAGCAGAACCGCCCGCACATCGCCACTCATCACAATCACAAAGGAGACTGAAAAAATGAGGTTCAAGAAACTCGCAATGCTGGCCGTCATGGCCGCCGCCAGCACCGCGCTGGCATCGCTGGCGCAGGCCCAGGAAACCATCAAGGTCGGACTGATCGCCGCCTTCTCCGGTCCCTTCGCCGACTACGGCAAGCAGATGGAAGGCGGCATCAGAGCCTACATGGCGCAGCATGGCGACCAGGTCGCAGGCAAGAAGATCCAGATCATCATCAAGGACACCACCGGCCCTTCGCCCGAGATCGCCAAGCGCCTGGCGCAGGAACTGGTGGTGCGCGACAAGGTGGACTTCCTGGCCGGATTCGGTCTCACGCCGGAGGCCCTGGCGGTGGCGCCCATTGCCGAGCAGGCCAAGAAACCGATGATCATCATGAACGCGGCCACCTCCATCATCACCACCAAATCCAACTACATCACGCGCTTTTCGATGACCCTGCCGCAGGTCTCGGGGCCCATGGCCACCTGGGCGTTGAAGAATGGCATCAAGCGCGTGGTCACGCTGGTGGCCGATTACGGGCCGGGCATCGATGCCGAGACCGCGTTCAAGACGAATCTGCTGGGCGGCGGTGGCCAGGTGGTCGAATCGATTCGCGTGCCGCTGCGCAATCCGGAATTCGCGCCCTACATCCAGCGCATCAAGGATGCCAAACCGGAGGCGGTCTTCATCTTCGTCCCGGCCGGGGAACAGGGCATCGCCTTCATGAAGGGCTATCGTGAACGCGGCCTGGCCGAAGCCGGCATCAAGGTCATCGCCACCGGCGACCTGACCGACGACCACGTACTGCCCGCCATGGGCGATAGCACCCTGGGCGTGATCACCACCTTCCATTATTCGGCCGCACATGATTCACCCGAGAACAAGGCTTTCCTCAAGAGCTTTGCGGCGGCCAACCCCGGTGCGGGCCGCCCCAACTTCATGGCCGTGGCCGCCTATGACGGCATGAACGCCATCTACGAGGTCAGCAGGAAACTCAACGGCAAGATCGACGGCGACCGTGCCATGGCCATCCTCAAGACCATGAAGTTCACCAGCCCGCGCGGCCCCATCGCCATCGATCCGGCCACGCGCGATATCGTGCAGACCGTCTACGTGCGCAAGGTCGAGAAAGTCGGCAACGAACTCTACAACGTCGAATTCGACAAGTTCGAGAACATGAAGGACACCGGCAAATAAACGCCTGTCCGAGCTTCGCGGAAACGCCGGTGATGCAGTGCACACCGGCGTTTTTCTTTGCCCCTCCAGCAAGCACGCTGCCTGGCGGCATCCCGGGCATGAGCACCTCATGATTGCGACGCGGCGCAGCAATTCCATGCCGCATGATGCCTTCATTTTGCGTTCGTTAATCGCCCGCTTTTACGTTGTTCGCACAAGGCGACACGCTGATGGGACTTGCGTTTACCTCCACTTTACTTATACTGAATAAACGTTATAACTTATAACTAATTCAAACGCCGACCACGGCATGACCAGAGACAGCATGAACCAGCACAGCGACCTCCTCGACATCCAAGTTCACGGCGCCATCGCCGAGATCGCGCTCAACCGCGCCGCCAAACGCAACGCCCTCAACGATCCGCTGGTGCGTGCCATCCGCGACTGTTTCCAGGATCTGCCGGAGGGCGTGAAGGTGGCCATCATCCACGGCATCGGTGAACACTTCTGCGCCGGCCTGGACCTGTCCGAACTGCGCGAACGCGACACCACCGAATCCCTGCATCACTCGCGCATGTGGCATGCGGCCTTCGAGCAGATCGCCTTTGGCCGTGTCCCCGTGATCGCGGTGCTGCATGGCGCGGTCATTGGTGGCGGACTGGAACTGGCATCGGCGGCACACATCCGCGTGGCCGAACCGAGCGCCTTCTACGGTCTGCCGGAAGGACAGCGTGGTCTGTTCGTCGGTGGTGGCGGCTCGGTGCGCATCTCGCGCCTGATCGGCGTGGCGCGCATGGCCGACATGATGCTCACCGGCCGCGTGCTGACCGCCGAGGAAGGCCACCAGGCCGGTATCTCGCAATACAGCGTGGCCGCCGGCGCCGGACTGGACAAGGCGCGTGAGCTGGCCGAACGCATCGCCCGCAATGCACCGATGACCAACTACGGGATCATGCACGTGCTGCCGCGCATCCATGATCAATCCATCCAGGACGGCCTGATGACGGAGTCGCTCATGGCCGCCGTCGCTGGCAGCGATCCCGATACCAAGGGACGTCTGGCGGCCTTTCTCGATCACAAGCAGAACAAGGTCAAGCCGACCTGATACCCGTAGCACGATCCGCAGCACGACCGGCGGTAACAACGGCAAACCAGTGTCGGCATAGAGCCACTACAGCGGCCAGCAAGTCAGTAATACAGCGCACGACCACAACAACACACCCGCCCGGCCACGACCGCACGGGTGACACAACAGAGACATGTATGAACACTCCACCTCGCTATCGCAGCTTCAGGTTCGGCATCGGCGGCGTTGACGTCGTGCCGGGCGCCAACGGCGTCGCCCTGGTCAAGACCCGCCAGCCGCTGGAAGCCTATCCGGCGCGTCTGACCGACAGACTGATCCACTGGGCCACGGTCGATCCGGACCGCACCTACATGGCACGCCGCGACAAAGATGGCCAATGGCGCCGCATCAGTTACGGGCAGGCGCTGCAAAGCGCACGACGTATCGGCCAGGCACTGCTGCAACGCGGCCTGTCGGCCGAACGGCCGCTGCTGATCCTGTCCGAAAACGACCTCGAACACGCCATGCTGGTGCTGGGCTGCCACTATGCGGGCGTCCCCTATGCGCCGGTGTCTTCGGCCTATTCGCTGCTGTCCAGGGATTACGCCAAGCTGCGCCATGCGGTGCAGTTGCTCACCCCCGGCCTGATCTTCGCATCACATGGCGAGAAGTTCGCCGCCGCCGTCAATGCGGTGGCTCCCGATATCGAATTCGTGGTGACCGAGGCGCCGCCTGCCGGTCGCCAATGCACGCTGTATGCGGAACTGGAAGCCACCCGTGCCGGTGATGAGGTCGAGCGCGCCTATGCCGCCACCGGTCCGGACACCATCGTCAAGTTCCTCTTCACCTCGGGCTCGACCAAGATGCCCAAGGCGGTCATCAATACCCAGCGCATGATGTGCAGCAACCTGCAGATGATCGTACAGACCTTCCCCTTCCTGGCCGAAGAGCCGCCCATCCTGATCGACTGGCTGCCCTGGAACCACACCTTCGGCGCCAATCACAACGTGGGCATCGTGCTCTACAACGGCGGCACCATGTACATCGACGAAGGCAAGCCTACGCCGCAGGGCCTGGCCACCACCCTGGCCAACCTGCATGAAATCTCGCCGACCGTGTATTTCAACGTGCCGGTCGGTTGGGAAGGCATCGCCCACGCTCTGGAGAAGGACCAGGTCCTGCGCGAAAAATTCTACAGTCGCCTGCGCATGCAGTTCTACGCCGGTGCCGCGCTGGCACAACCCGTGTGGGACAAGCTGCACGCCACGGCCGAAGCCACCTGCGGCGAACGCATCGTGATGTGCTGCGGCCTGGGCATGACCGAGACCTCCCCGTCCGCACTCTTCGTGGCGGACCTGGAAGTGCAGGCCGGACAGATCGGCATCCCCACTCCGGGCATGGAAATCAAGCTGGTCCCCAATGGCGACAAGATCGAGATCCGCTATCGCGGCCCCAACGTGACGCCCGGTTACTGGCGCGCACCGGAGCAAACCGCCGAAGCCTTCGATGAAGAGGCTTACTTCCGCTCGGGCGATGCGGTGCGCTGGCTGGACCCGGCCCATCCGGATCGCGGCTTCATGTTCGATGGCCGGGTGGCCGAAGACTTCAAGCTCTATACCGGCACCTGGGTCAGCGTGGGCCCGCTGCGCGCTCTGATCGCACATGAAGGCGCCCCCTACCTGCAGGATGCCGTCATCACCGGTCAGGACCGCAGCGAAGTGGGCATGCTCATCGTCCCCAACATCGAACGCTGCCGCCAGCTGGCGCATCTGCCGGCAGACGCCTCGCGCGCTGAGGTGCTCAATGCGGCGCCGGTACGCGCCTTCTTCCAGGGCATGCTGGATCGCTTGCAAACCCATGCGACCGGCAGCTCCAACCGGGTCACCCGGGCGCTGGTGCTGATCGATCCGCCCTCGTTTGATCGTGGCGAAATCACCGACAAGGGTTCCATCAACCAACGCGCGGTACTGACCCATCGCGCCGCGCTGGTGGAGGCGCTCTACGCCGGCACCGATCCGGCCGTGCTGAGCGCACAGGCCGCGCTCTCCCCCGCTCACTGAGAAAGCAACAGACATGGCACAAGCAGCGTTCTATTCCAGCTTCAAGGACATCTGGCTCGTCGGCGGCGTGCGTACGCCCATGGTGGATTACTGCACCAGTTTCAGCCAGCTCTCGCCCACCGACATGGGCATCAAGGTGGCGCGCGAGGTACTGGCCCGCACCGGCATCGCCGCCACCGACATCGGCTCGGTCGTAGCCGGCAACATGGCGCCCGGTGACGCCTACCAGTACATGCTGCCACGTCACATCGGCCTGTATGCGGGGGTGCCGGTGACCACGCCGGCCATCATGGTCCAGCGCATCTGCGGCACCGGTTTTGAACTGATCCGCCAGGCCGGGGACCAGATCGAACGCGGCTATACCGAGACTGCGCTGATCGTGGGCAGCGAATCGATGACGCGCAATCCCATTGCGGCCTTCGGCCATCGCAGCGGCTTCAGGTTGGGCGCGCCGGTGGAATTCCAGGACTACATGTGGGAAGCGCTGGTGGATCCGGCCCCCGGCATCACCATGCCCCAGACCGCCGAAAACCTGGCGAAGATGTATGGCATCACCCGCGCCGAGGTCGATGAATACGCCGCGTATTCCTTCGAACGCGCCCTCAAGGCGCAGGCCGCCGGTTTCCACGCGGGCGAGATCGTGCCGGTGGTCAACGAGACCTTCCGCCTGGATGGCTACAACGACCGTCACATCAAGCTGCAGGGCAAAGTCAGCGAAGCAGCGGCCGACACGCATCCACGCCCCTCGCCGGTGGAAGTGCTGGCCAAGCTGCGCACGCTCTATCCGGATGGCGTACAGACCGGCGGCAACAGCTCGGCACTGGTCGATGCGGCAGCGGCCACCATCGTGGCCTCGGGCGATTACGTCCGGCGCCACGACAAGGCGCCGCTGGCGCGCGTGGTCGCTGCCGCTGTCGCGGGCGTGCCACCGGAGATCATGGGCATCGGCCCGGTGCCGGCCATCCGCACCCTGCTGGAACGCAACGGGCTGACGGTGGCCGACATCGGCTGCTTCGAGATCAACGAGGCGCAAGGCGCGCAGATCGTGGCGGTGGAACGTGAGCTGGGGATCGACCGCGAGCGCCTCAACGTCAACGGCGGCGCCATCGCCCTGGGCCATCCTCTGGCGGCGACCGGGGTACGCCTGTCGATCACGGCGGCACGCGAGATGAATCGCCGCGGCGCGCGCTACTGCGTGGCCTCGGCCTGCATCGGCGGCGGCCAGGGCATTGCCCTGTTGCTGGAAAACCCGTCGGCCTCCCACTGAACCGTTCATTCGAGAAGGACATTCTTCATGCAGCTGCAAGGACAAGCCGCCCTGGTGACGGGCGGAGCTTCAGGACTCGGTGCCGAGACCGTGCGCCAACTGGTGCAGGCCGGCGCCCGCGTCTGCATCCTGGACGTCAACATGGATGCGGCGCAGGCCCTGGCCGATGAACTGCGTTGCCACGCGGTACGCTGCGACATCACCGACAGCGCCTCGGTAGAAGCGGCCCTCGATGCCGCGCAAGAGGCCAACGGGGCAGCGCGCATCCTCATCAACTGCGCCGGCATCGGTGGCGCCAAACGCATGGTCGGCAAGGATGGCAGCCCGATGCCGCTGGAAGACTTCAGCCGCATCGTCAACGTCAACCTGATCGGCACCTTCAACGTGATCCGTCTGGTCGCTGCCCGCATGGCGGCGGCTGAAGCAATGGCCGAGGGCGAGCGCGGCGTGATCGTTGCGACCGCCTCGGTAGCCGCCTTCGACGGTCAGGTTGGACAAGCGGGTTACGCCGCCTCCAAGGGCGGCATCACCGCCATGACCCTGCCACTGGCGCGTGATCTGGCACAACACGGCATCCGCGTGGTGACCATCGCGCCCGGCCTGTTTCTCACGCCCCTGCTCTACAAGCTGCCGGAAGAGGTACAGCAATCGCTGGCCTCGTCCATCCCCTTCCCCAAGCGTCTGGGCAAGGCGGAGGAATATGCGCAGCTGGCCCTGCATATCGTCACCAATCTTTCGCTCAACGGCGAAGTGATCCGGCTCGATGGCGCGCTGCGCCTGGCGCCGCGTTGAGCATCAAGGAGCATCCATGAGCAAGACCATCATTCATCCGGTGCGCGTGGAATTCGGTGACTGCGATCCGGCCGGCATCGTCTATTTCCCCAACTTCTTCCGCTGGTATGACGCGGCTTCGCGCAACTTCTTTCACGAATGCGGCCTGCCCCCCTGGCGTGATACCGAGAAGACGCGCGGCATCATCGGTACGCCGGTGGTGGACATCAGTTCGCGCTTCGTGCGCCCGGCCACCTATGGCGACCGCATCGAAGTGCATTCCACCATCGTCGAATGGAATGACAAGACCTTCGTGATGAAGCACGAGATCAGACGCGATGGCGAACTGCTGTGCGAAGGACGCGACGTGCGCGTCTTCGCCACTCGCCATCCGGACGATCCGACGCGCATCAAGGCCATTCCCATTCCGGCAGATATCAGGGAGATGTGCAGTTAGGCAATACGGCAGCAAGCGAGACGCGGTAACAAGCCGCATCCGCCCACATCGAGCATTCGAACCAAAAATACAAAGGAGACGGAAATGAACACGAAACTGGCAATCAAGACAGGCGTACTGGCAGCAATGCTGGCCTGTGCAGGGCTGGCCCATGCCGAACTGACCATTGGCGTGGTGATGTCGCTGACCGGTCCCGGCTCGGGTCTGGGCATCCCGGCCAAGAACGGCTTTGCGCTGTGGCCAGAGACCATCGGCGGCGAGAAGGTCAAGATGATCATCCTCGACGACGCCACCGATCCGACCCAAGCCAGCAAGAATGCGCGCCGCCTGGTGGCCGAGGACAAGGTCGACCTGCTGATCGGCTCGGCGGCCGTGCCGCCCACGCTGGCGGTAGCCGACGTGGCGCTGGAATCGCAGACGGTGCAGCTGGCCATCTCGCCTATCGAGACTGCTGAAGGAAAAGACGCCTGGACCTTCCGCCTGCCGCAATCCACGGCCGTCATGGCCGGGGGCGTGGTGGAGCAGATGAAGAAAATGGGCGTCAAGACCATCGGCTTCCTGGGCTACTCGGATTCCTATGGTGAAAACTGGCTCAAGGAAATGCAGCGTCTGGCCACTGCCGCCGGCATGAAGATGGGCACGGTGGAGCGCTTCTCGCGCGCCGACACCAGCGTGACCGCACAAGCCCTGCGGGTGGTCAGCTCCCATCCGGATGCGGTGCTGGTGGTAGCCTCCGGCAGCGGCGCGGCCATGCCGCACAAGGCCCTGATCGAGCGCGGCTACAAGGGCAAGATCTTCCAGACCCATAGCGCCGCCTCGCGCGACCTGATCCGACTGGGCGGCAAGGATGTCGAAGGTTCCTACGTCATCTCCGGGCCGGCCGTGGTGCCCGAGGCGCTGCCGGACAGCAATCCCTCCAAGAAGCTGGCGATGGATTTCGTCACGCGCTACGAGAAGCAGTTCGGCGCCGGTACCCGCAACCTCTTCGCGGCCCATACCTATGACGCGCAGCTGGTGTTGCAGAAGGTCGTGCCGATGGCGTTGAAGAAGGCCAAACCCGGCACCCCTGCCTTCCGCGCCGCCTTGAAGGAAGCGCTGGAGACGGCCGGGCCGATTCAGATCTCGCAGGGTACGCTGAACTATTCGCCCAAGGATCACTTCGGTCTGGGGGATGATGCGCGCATCATGCTGACCATCCAGAACGGCAACTGGAAGGCGGTCAATCCGTAATCCGCACTGCCCTGCCGTCGCGGCGGCGCAAGGACTCCAGCTTGCGCCGTCACCTTCCTGCCTGATGTCTTTCGCTCCACATCCGATACATGGACTCCTCCATTGCCGCCATCCTCACCCTGGATGGCCTGACCAACGGCATCGTCTATGGCTTGATCGCCATTGCACTGGTGCTGGTCTTCACGGTCACCCGCATCCTCTTCATTCCGCAGGGGGAATTCGTCGCCTATGGCGCGCTCACCCTGGCCATGCTGCAACAGGGCCAGCGTCCCGGCCCGCTGTGGCTGCTGCTGGTGCTGGCCGTCTGCGCGGCCGCCATGCAGAGCGCGGCATTGCTGCGCGCCGGCCAGCTCGCCCTGTTGCCGCGCGCCTTGCTCGGCACCCTGGGTGTGCCGCTGGCCGTTGCCGCCCTGGTGTGGTGGGCAGCGCCCCATCAGTTCTCACTACCGGTGCAGGTCCTGCTGACATTGCTGCTCATTACCGCACTCGGACCGCTGATGTACCAGGTGGTCTATGAATCGATGGCCGATGCCAGCGTGCTGCAACTGCTGATCGTCTCGGTCGGCATCCACCTGGCCATGACCGGGCTGGGCCTGGTGTTCTTCGGCGCCGAGGGCTTCCGCACCCCGGCCTTCTGGGATGAACGCTGGGACCTCGCTGCGCTCACCCTCAACGCCCAGACCGTGGTGGTCGTGGCGGCTGCGGCGGCCTTGCTGGTGGCGCTGTGGCTGTTCTCCGGACACACGCTGTATGGCAAGGCCCTGCGTGCCACGGCGGTGAACCGCCTGGGCGCGCGGCTCATGGGAATCTCCACGACGCTGGCCGGCAAATTGTCCTTTGCCGTGGCAGCGTTTATCGGTGCGCTGTCGGGTGTGCTGATCGGTCCGATGAGCACCATTTTTTACGACTCGGGTTTCCTGATCGGCCTGAAGGGCTTCGTCGCCGCCACCATCGGTGCACTGGCGAGTTTCCCGGCGGCGGCAGGCGGCGCGCTGCTGGTGGGCTTGCTGGAATCCTTCAGTTCCTTCTGGGCCAGTGATTTCAAGGAGGTCATCGTGTTCCTGGCGCTGCTGCCCATCCTGCTGTGGCGCTCGCTGGTCACGCCCGCGCATGACGAGGACGAGGAATGAGCATGAACAAACGACTCCCTCTCTACGCCCTGCTGGTGGCACTGGCGCTGTTCCCCATCCTGCCCACGCCGCAGTTCTGGGTGATCCAGGCCAACTACATCGGACTGTACGCGCTGGTGGCCATCGGCCTGGTACTGCTGACCGGTATCGGCGGCATGACTTCCTTCGGCCAGGCAGCCTTCGTCGGCATGGGTGCCTACACCACGTCCTATCTGACCACGGCGCACGGGATCTCACCCTGGCTGACACTGCCGGTGGGTCTGTTCATCACCGGCGTATCGGCCTATGTGCTGGGGCGCATCACGCTGCGCATGTCCGGTCACTACCTGCCGCTGGCCACCATCGCCTGGGGGATCAGCCTGTACTTCCTGTTCGGCAAGGTGGATTTTCTGGGCAAGTATGACGGCATCTCCGGCATCCCCCCGCTGCAACTGGCGGGGCTGGACCTGTCCAAGGATCGGCACCTGTACTACCTGATCTGGGCCATCGTGCTGGCGGCGGCCTGGGTCTCGCTGAACCTGCTGGATTCACGCGCGGGCCGCGCCATCCGCGCCCTCAAGGGGGGCCGCTCGATGGCCGAGGCCATGGGGGTGGATACGGGACGCTACAAGATCCTCATCTTCGTCTTTGCCGCGCTGCTGGCTGCGGTGTCGGGGTGGCTGTTCGCGCACATGCAGCGTACCGTCAATCCTTCTCCCTTCAGCCTGGCCATGGGTATCGAGTATCTGTTCATCGTGGTGGTCGGCGGCATCGCCCATATCTGGGGAGCGCTGCTGGGTGCCGGGGTACTCAAGCTGCTGTCGGACCAGTTGCAGGTGCTGCTGCCGGCACTGCTGGGTGATGGTGGCAGTTACGAGAGCATCGTCTTCGGCCTGATCCTGATCCTTTTGCTGAAGTATGCACGCGGCGGCCTGTGGCCCTGGGTGCGCGCGCTGTGGCTGCGCGCCTTCCCGCCCGCCCCCCTGGCGCTGCGCGTGGCCGGCGCCGCCCCGCTGGACAAGCGCAACGGTCCGGCGCGCGGTGCGCCGCTGCTGGAGGTAGACCAGATCAACAAGCGCTTTGGCGGACTGGTGGCGGTCAATGATGTGTCCTTCAAGGTCAAGGCGGGCGAAATCGTCGGCCTGATCGGTCCCAACGGTGCAGGCAAGTCCACGACCTTCAATCTGGTCACGGGTCTGCTGCATGCCAGCGGTGGTCGTGTCAGCTTCAATGGCCGCGACATCGCCGGACAGCCCGCGCGCGCCATCGCCAGGCTCGGCATCGCCCGTACCTTCCAGCACGTACGACTGTTGCCGGGCATGACGGTACTGGAAAACGTTGCCCTGGGCGCACACATGCGCAGCCAGCAAGGCTTCCTGCGCAATACGATCAACGCCATGCTGCATCTGGAACGCGCCGAGGAAAAAGCCCTGCTGGACGAAGCCGCACGCGCCCTGCATCGCGTCGGCCTGCAGCATCTGATGCACGAGCAGGCCGGCAACCTTGCGCTGGGGCAGCAACGCATCCTGGAGATCGCGCGCGCCCTGTGCTGCGATCCGCTGCTGCTGTTGCTCGATGAACCGGCGGCGGGCCTGCGCCATCTGGAAAAGCAGGCGCTTTCCCGGGTGTTGCAGGAACTGCGCGCCGACGGCATGAGCATCCTGCTGGTGGAACATGACATGGAGTTCGTCATGGAACTGACCGACCACATCGTGGTGATGGAATTCGGCGCCAAGATCGCCGAAGGCACACCGCAAGAGATACAAAGGCATCCCGCCGTGATCGAAGCCTACCTGGGTGGAATCGAATGAGCGAACTGGTCCTCGACGTCGCGCAATTGCGCGCAAGCTATGGCAAGGTGCAGGCCCTGCATGACATCAACCTCAGGCTGGAGCGCGGCAGCATTGCCACCGTGATCGGGCCCAATGGTGCGGGCAAGTCCACCTTGCTCAACGCCATCATGGGCGTGATGCCCGCGCAAGGCGCGGTGCATTACCAGGGCCAGGCCGTGCAACGCTGGAGCCTGGAGCAACGCGTGATGGCCGGTATCGCCCTGGTGCCGGAGCGACGTGAACTGTTTTCCACCATGAGCGTGGAAGACAACCTGCTGCTGGGCGGCTTTCGCCGCGTACGCTTGCGACAGGCTCAACCGCTGGATCAGCTGGCCACTGTCTTCGACCTGTTCCCGCGACTGAAGGAGCGCCGCACCCAGCAGGCCGGTACGCTCTCGGGCGGTGAGCGCCAGATGCTGGCCATCGGACGCGCCATGATGGCCAAGCCGGAACTGCTGATGCTGGATGAACCCAGCCTCGGCCTGGCACCGCGCATCGTCAAGGAGATTCTGCATATCGTTTCCGAACTGCGCACGGCCGGCATCTCGGTACTGCTGGTGGAACAGAATGCGCGCGCGGCCTTGCAGACGGCCGACTATGGCTATGTGCTGGAACTGGGCAAGGTCACCATGCAGGGCGAGTCCGCGAAACTGGCGGGAGATCCGCAAGTGATCCAGGCCTACCTGGGATTTGGCAAGAAGGCGGAAACCGAGGTGGCGACAGCCTCCTGAGACCTGGCGTTTTCTGCACCACAGTATGCAAAAACAACATAAGAAAGAAGCGCGACGAAAGGAATGACGATGAGCTATGCCCCACCCCTGCGCGACTTCGCCTTCGTCCTTGATGAAGTGCTGCAGGCTCCGCAGCTCTTGCGCGCCCTGCCGGCCCACGCCGAATTCGATGGCGAACTGATGATGCAGGTACTGGAAGAAGCCGGACGCTTTGCCGCCAATGTGGTGGCTCCCTTGAACAGTATTGGCGATCGGGAGGGTTGCCGTTTCGAGAATGGAGCGGTGACCACACCGCCCGGATTCGAGCGCGCCTATGCGCAATTCTGTGCGGGTGGATGGCCGGCCCTGGCCTGTGCGCCGGAACACGGCGGCCAGGGCTTGCCGCATGTGCTGGATTGCGCCCTCCATGAAATGCTGAGCGCAGCCAATCATGGCTGGACCATGTATCCCGGCTTGCTGCATGGGGCCTATGCCTGCCTGGCGGCGCATGGCTCGCCTGCGTTGCAGGCACGCTATCTGGAGAAGATCGCCAGCGGCGAATGGCTGGCCACCATGTGCCTGACCGAAGCCCAGGCTGGCAGCGACCTGGGCCAATTGCGCACACGTGCCGTGCCGCAAGAAGATGGCAGCTATCGCCTCACCGGCGACAAGATTTTCATCTCGGGAGGCGAACACGACCTGACGCCCAACATCTTGCATCTGGTACTGGCCCGATTGCCGGATGCGCTGCCAGGCAGCAAGGGCCTGTCGCTGTTGCTGGCACCGCGTGTGCTGGACGATGGCCGGCGCAACGGCGTGCACTGTACCGGCATCGAACACAAGATGGGTATTCACGGTAGCGCCACCTGCAGCCTGCACTTCGAGCAGGCGCAGGCATGGCTGGTCGGTGAGCCCGGACGCGGGCTGGCTGCGATGTTCGTGATGATGAATGCGGCGCGCCTGCATGTGGGCGCACAAGGGCTGGGTCTGGCCGAGGCGGCCTGGCAGCGCGCCAGCGCCTATGCGCGCGAGCGTCGCCAGTCGCGTGCGCCGGGTTCTTCCGGCAATGATCTGATCGTGCGCCATCCCGCCGTGCAGAAGCTGCTGATGGAGCAGCGCTGCCGCATCGAAGGCGCGCGCATGCTGACCTGCTGGGCCGGGCTGCTGCTGGATCTGGCCGCACATGACTCCGATGCGGTGCTGCGTCGTCGTCATCATGAGCGACTGGAATTGATCACGCCGGTCATCAAGGCTTTTCTCACCGATCAGGGATTCCAGTGCACCAGTCGCGCGCTGCAGGTCTTCGGGGGACATGGTTATGTGGTGGAGACCGGCATCGAACAGTTCATGCGCGATGCCCGCATCACCATGATCTATGAGGGGACCAACGAGATCCAGGCGATCGATTTCCTGATGCGCAAGGTGCTGGGTGATGAGGGCCGACGGCTGGATGATTTCCTCACGCTGGTGCGCGCGGACATCGACGATGGCAAGGTGCTGGGTGATCAGGCCGGATTGCTCGCAAGCGCTGTGGATAAATTAAGAGGACTCGCTACCCGTATCGCCTCGGCGGCAGTGCAATCGCCTTCCCTGCCCTATTACGTGGCCGATGAAATGCTGCGCCTGACCGGCCATGTGGCACTGGGCTGGATGTGGCTGCGCGCCGGGCGACGGGCGATATCGGCCATGGCGTCGGACCCGGCCTGGTACGGCGGCAAGCGGGATGCCGCGTGCTATCATTTCGCCTTTGTATTTGCGGAAGTCCACCAGTTGTCCAGCGTGATCGAAGGCTGCCTGGCGACCGGGCTGCCGCCTCTTCCCACCGACCTGGACCACCATGCTGCCCAAGAAGCCGGCTGATTTCGATTCCGACGAAGATGCAGCGCCAAGCGCGCCGCTGGACCAGCAACTGCTGTTGAGCCTGGTCGGCTACAACTGCCGCCGTGCCTACATCACCATCATGCCGTTATTCGAAAAACGGATGGCCAAGTTCGCATTGCGGCCAGTGGATTTCACGGTGCTCAGCCTCTTGAAGGCCAATCCCGACATCAACCAGAAGCGCCTCTCCAAGGCCATCAACGTCTCCCCGCCCAATCTGGCGACCTTGCTGGACAAGCTGGAGCAGCGCGGGCTGGTGCTGCGCCAGCGCAATCCTCAGGATCGCCGTTCACAGGTACTGGCATTGACGCCGGCGGGCATGCGCATGTGTAGCAAGGCCGAGCAGACCGCCATCGAACTGGAACTCAAGGCCACCGAGATGTTGTCCGATGCCGAGCGCGCCCAGCTCATCAGCTTGCTGCAGAAGATGTTCCTGCCGCAATAAGCGGCCTTTTTCATTCCATTCTCAACGCAGGAAGACCAGCTCGGCATAGCTGGGGTTGGCGTGCGCGCGCTGGTATTGCTTGAAGTCTTCGATGACCTGTGCGCGGGTCAGTCCTTGCTGTTGTTGCTGATCGGCAGCCGCAGTACGCGTTTGTTGCGCCGGGATGCTGGTGGTCGAGGTGGGCCCGGCCTTGACCGGTTCGGCTGCATAGGCTGCCTGCACTGCGATGCTGGCCACCGAAAGCGTGGCGGCGAGGACGAGTTGGCGTGTGATCTTGTTCATGTTCTGCTCCCTGGAATGCAAGCGGATGCTGCACGGTGCGTATCGCTTATGAGTGCTTCATTCCCATGGAAGAATCTTATTATTTCCTTTCTTCAGGAAAAACCTGTAATCCGGTAATGCTCTGTTGCGGCTCCAGAAAGAATGCCGCCAGGCATCTTCTCCCTTTGCTGGCAGCTGGTATGACAAATGATGAGTTGCAAGGCTTTTACCTGCCTCCATTGGCTTTGCCTCAGGGTCAGCAGGCGTCAGAATCGCTAAATCTTATAAATAATTTTCAGGGAACAGGCATGAAAATCGGTACCCGTCTTGGCGGCTCCTTCCTGCTCGTCACGCTGCTGGCGTGCGTGCTCATTGCAGCATCTCTTCTCACCCTGACGCAGATCGGTCGCCACTGGAGTGATTTTTCCGGCATGGTGCTAAACAAGCAAGACTATGCCACCCAGGGTTACATCAAATTGGGCGATGGTGTACAGAACTTCAAGAACTACGTAATACGCGGCAAGGATTACGACAAGCACTTTCTGGCCGACATGGATGCCATCGCGCGCCTGATGACCGAATATCGCAAGCTAGGAGTGGATAATCCCAAGGAAGAAGAGCTGCTGCAAAAGATCAACGCAGGCGAACGCAACTACCGCACTGCCATTGCCAAGGTGCAAGACATGAAGACGGCAGGTGCCACTGTGAGCGAGATCGACGCCTCCATTAGTGGCGCCGACAAGATCCTGGGCGCAGGCTTTGCAGGTTTGCTGGCGATTGCCCGCGAGAACGCCAACGGCACCGGCCAGGAAATTTCCAGTGCCATCCGCAGCGGTCGCGCCATCGAATTGGGGGTGGGTGCGGTCGTCGTACTGTTGGCTACATTATTGGCCACCTTGGTCACGCGTTCCATCACACGGCCCATTGGCGAGGCGGTGACCATCGCCAAGACGGTTGCCGCAGGCGACCTGGGCAGCCGCATCGAGGTTACGCGCAAGGATGAGACCGGTGAACTGTTGCAGGCCCTCAAGGACATGAACAGCAGCCTGCAACGAGTAGTGGGTGGCGTGCGCATCGGCAGCGATACCATCGTCACGGCCTCTACCCAGATCGCCGGGGGCAATCTGGATCTGTCGGCCCGCACGGAACAGCAGGCCAGCTCGCTGGAAGAAACAGCTGCGGCCATGGAACAGATCACCTCCACCGTGCGCCGCAATGCCGATCATGCGCGCCAGGCCAATGCGATGGCGGGATCGGTGTCTGAAGTCGCTTCGCGCAGCGGGCTGGTGGTGTCGGATGTGGTGAGCACCATGGACGAGATCCAGGGCTCGGCCCGTGAGATTGCCGAGATCATCAGCGTGATCGATGGTATCGCGTTCCAGACCAATATCCTTGCCCTCAATGCGGCGGTGGAGGCGGCCCGGGCGGGCGAGCAGGGGCGCGGCTTTGCGGTGGTTGCCTCGGAAGTACGCAGCCTGGCACAGCGTTCGGCGACCGCGGCCAAGGAGATCAAGGACCTGATCGGCAACTCGGTGCAGAAGGTGGAAGCGGGCAGTCAACTGGTCAGGAATGCGGGTGCGACCATCGAGGAACTGGTGGTGAGCGTGCGCAGTGTGACGCAGATCATGAGCGAGATTTCCGCCGCCAGCGGCGAACAGGAAGCCGGCATCGAACAGGTCAATCAGGCCATTGCACAGATGGATACGGTGACGCAGCAGAATGCGGCGCTGGTGGAAGAAGCAGCGGCAGCCACGGAGGCGCTCAAGGAACAGGCGCGCAGGCTGGCGGAGTCGGTGAGCGTGTTTCGGCTGGGGGTGGGGAAGATGGCTTGAAGAGAGAAAGATGCGCCGTGCAACTAACGCTGGGCAATCTGGCGCGGCGTCTGTCTGAGGCGTTCAACGGCGATCCATCCGAGATCAGCGCTGATCAATCCACGATACTGTGCCACATCGCGCCCAGCTCCTCATACTTCTTCATGACGTGACGCTGGGCCGCATCATAGATGCGCTGTGCTTCGTCGGCTTCGCGCTTGATCTCGGCCATGGTTTTCTTTTTCAACGCGCTGGCCTGGTCTCTTGCCGCCTCGGCAGCCGCGTGCAATCTCTTTTTGGCCGCTTCAGCCTGTTCCTGGATTTCCCGCCTGGCAGCTTGCGCCTTGTCCTCAAGCTCGCGCCTGGCGCGCACGGCCGCATCCTCGACGGCGTGGTAACCGCTGACGATGCGATCGCGCGCGCGATCATAGGTACGGACGGTGTAATCCTTGATGTCACGCGCGTCTTCAGCCATGTCCGCAGCACGTTCACCCACCTTGCGCTCGACCAGTTCGCCGATCTTGCGCGTGGCTGAATCGCCCTCGCCCTGCAGAAACACCTGACGGAAGCGGGCATAGCCACCGGTGATGAAAATCGGCTCGTGCTTCCCTGCGACACGGAAGCCGGCCCGGGAATCATGGATATAGTCGTCGAAGAGCGTCACCGAGGCGGCCGGCGGCACCGGACCTGCGCACATGATGTCGTAGAATTTTTTCTCTTCCGCAGTCAGGTGCTCCTTGGCCGCATCCGTCAGGACGCCCGCCAGCGGCGAGACGCGGCGCACATACTTTCGGGCCATCTGCCCCATGCGCTGATCCAGATCGAGATTGCTACGCTCGCGCCAGTCACGGATCATTTTCCCGAGTTCGACATCGGCCTCCAGCAGATCCTTCTTGTCAGAGCTTGCAGCATCCCGATAGAACCGCTTGCTCAACAACAAGCCCCCCTTCCCCTCATGCAGCGATCCTCGCCACCGAAGATACTGACGGGTATGGGCTTGCGTAAATTCGCGAATGCTGCCGCCCTTGATGCCGTTACCGGACAACCAGTCGTTGTAGGCCTTGACCAGACGCGCGTCGGTGGCAAAGCCTTTGGCGCTGGCAGAGTCTTTCGCCAGCTCGGCCAGGGTCAGCAACGGGACGCCGCCCTTGAGTGCAGCAAAGTGCATGTCAATGAGGGGGATCTGCGAGAGCTGCGGTGACAAGCCCCAGTCAGGCATGGATTTACCCTGCTCCCCCGGCAGGTAGCCGCCGCCCACATCAGAGTGCATGCCGGGATAGCCGACATTCTTCCATCCTGTGGAGGACTCCAAGGGGAAACTGGCGCGCTGTTCGTGCAGAGCCACGAAATGCGCACACTCTTCAACCGCTGGCAAAATGGATTGCGTATTGTGCGCCCAGGCCATGTGACCGAAGGTGATCGGCGTCACATCCCCGATACCGACCGAAGCGACCGTATCAAAGAGACCGAGGAAGCCAATGCGAATCGGCACACCAGCGATCTCGAAGGCACCCCCGGAAGGCGTAAAGAGCTCGTGCAGCCAGTGCGTGAACGCGCGAGCCTCAGCCGCTCCACGCGAAAAACCGAATACCGAAACGTTGATCTGCACGATCTTGCGCTGGCTGGATTTGACCGCGGCAGTCAGCTTGTCGATGAACTGCTTGTAGATGTCGGCGCGGCGCATCTGCTCCGGTGCGTTCAGCAGATAGCCGGGCACATTCCACTGTCCGACTTTCATGTCCGCCGTTGCTGCATAGGCGTTGCCACCCGCCAGCATGGAAGAACTCATGAAGTTGACGAGTTGGCGTCGTTGCCCGTTACCGCTGAAAAGACCACTCCCTGTCACATAGCTGTGGATCGCATCGAGCAGATAAGTGATGCCCCAATTGATACGGTCGGCCCCCATGAAGCCAAATGCGTTCCCGCCAATGTCCGTTCCCAACTTGCTGGTATCGCCGATCTCTGCAAACGGGGTTCCGACGCCTTGCATGTAGATCTTGTAAAAGCCGTTGCTCGTATCACCGATGTATGCGTCATACAGGCGAGCGACATTGCTGTGCTTGTTGCGCTCGCGCTGCGTCTTGGTCTGCTTGTCTTCCACCCACTTGTCGTTGTTGCCGGTGCCATCGAAAAACAAGCCGATAAATACCTGTCCCTTGCACGCGGTACTTCCCCGTGCAAGCAAGCAGGCGAGTGCCTTGGCGCGCTGCGAAGCCTCCCTCGCGGAAAATTTGCGTTTGCCATCCGATGGCACGGCCTTTCCTGTATACAGCATGCTCATGATCAGTTTCCTTGGACTAGCTGGTCGGGGGCTTCATTTGGGCCTCTTCGCCTTTGAGGGGATAGTCGGGATGCCACGGGGACAGATTCGTTACGAATACCTTGACCTGCCCATTGCGAAGGAAATGCACCGCAAAGTGACCGGCATTCTCCGGCGTGTATTTCGGCACCGGTACAGTCCAGGACGGCTCCTGCTTTTCTCCGGCACTGTTGTAAGTGCGGACATGGATGGTCGCCATGAGTCCCGGTTTCCAGTCATGCGGCACACTGATACAGCAGACTGCACCACCACCTGATCCGGCAGCGATATAACCGCCACCCGAACGCATCCCGGGGATGACGGTGACATCAAAGTCTTCAATTCCATGGGCGGTATGGTTGAAGGCCTGCATATCCATCGCCTCCGTACGTTCCGGCTCCTCTCCACATCCATTGAGGAAAAGCAGCAGAGCAAGGAACAGAGGGCGCACAAAAGAGCCCATGGGCATTCTCAAAAGATATTTCATCTAAATTATTTATCAATATCCAAGTAATCCACGGATCGTGCAAAAGACGTCCGCGGTCAATCTTCATCGACCCCGTGTATACGCAGCGTTCTCCCACAACGGCTGCCCGCTATCGTACACACGTTGCGGAAGGCCGATGAGGGCATCACTGAATTGGTCCGAAGAAGCCGGCGGATGCGCCATCACCTGCTTGAACTCGGGCTGCTCGAGACCCTTGCCCGAGGTGTACAAGGCCAGCAGCACGTAGGCGGTCTGACGATCGATATCCTTCAGGCCTGCGGAAACCGCCCGCTTCTGGTACTGCGCGACGAAGCGCTCCAGTTTTTGTGGTTCAACCAGGGCCGTTTCGTCGGGGATCACGAACTTGAGATGCGCCACCAGGGCCTTCAGATCGTCATTCGTCTGGGCATGCGCGCGCGGACAAGACATGGCCAGCAGCACCACCATTCCCAGTACCAGTACCCATTGCGGAAAAATAATTTTTTTCTGCCAGTGTTCATGCGACATGCTCGTTCTCCCAAAGAGGTGGCCCTGCTTCCCAGACTTCACCAGGCATTTCCTGCAGGGCATCGAAATAGGCTGCCAGTGAATCAGGCGGATCCTGCATCAAGGCCTTGACCGCAGGATGCTCAACACCAATGCCGCTGGTGTAGAGTGCCAGCAACACGTACTGCGTCTGCCGATCGATATCATCCACGCCGGCGTCGCGCGCACGCTGCTGATAGGTGGCGACGAATTCCACCAACGTGCGTGTGGGCAAGGCATTCGTCTCATCAGGGATCACGAAGCGCAAATGCGTGAGCAGGGCATCGAGATCCCCGGCGTCCACCAGAAGACCGAACTGACGGTCATCCAGCCTCACCAACGGTACATCCAACGGCAAAGCTTGGCTGGGCGGATGGATCTGCTCGCTTTGGTAGAGCGTCCGTGCTTCGCCGAAACGGTCCACGAAAGCCAGGCTGAGCATGCCGCCCGTGAATAGCGCCAGTTGATCCTTGGACAAAGCCTGTATCCAGATCGGCAGGATGCGCGTGTCATACCAGCGCATCATCATGACTTGCCCATCGCTGAGACTCACGTGGTGGAAGTTGCGCAGATGTGCTGCAAAGTCATGCAGGCCGAGCGAGCTCTCATACCAGCTCAGGCAAGGCGCGCCAAAGCCGAGCTGAGAGATCCAGCGCACGAGCCTCAATGCACGCTGCTCATCCAGTCCCGAGAGGGGAAGCAGAAGAGGCGCAATTTCAGGCAAGGCTTCTTCGCGCTTTCCCTCGAACAGCGAGGTATAAGGAACGTGCATGGACTGCAGCTTGAGATGGCTCGCCTCGGCCTGCGCCGTATCGAGCAGAAGGAAGGCTTGGTGGCCGCGTTCACGACATGCCTGCGCCCAATGCAACAGCGCCAACGGATCGTCATGCACATCACTCATGGCATCAGTCCCGGTGTTCTAGTTCGGGAGAACAAGCGCATTGCCCTGCAACCGCCGCACCGCTGCGGCATTCATGTCGTCGCTCTTCCTGGTCTCCTCTTCCTTCTTGGCATCGGTCTTGCCGAAGGTATCGATGGCGCGTGTCTGGAAATACAAGGTGGCAGAGAGAACATGGTCGTGCCAGCTGGTGAGCATGGTGTCATGCACCAGCAGATCGAACAGGGCCATCACTTTGTCCGGCAGCGGGTTCTTGCCATTGGTGGCATTGATCCAGGCATCGGCCAGCGTGAGCTCCCCGGGCGACATCAAAGGACGTGCCGGTTTGTAGGTCGGTTTCTGGCCCGAGGGGTCCACGAAAATGGCCGCATGCTCGTCAACGTACTTCTGCCATTTCATCTTGCGTTGGGGTTCGTCGTCCTGCTGTTTCTGATAGCGGGCCCGCTGCGCAATGACCTCCTGAGCTTCCTTGTCCAGGCGCTCCCAGACGCTGACAAAGGGACGGTGCACTTCCAGGATGGTGTCTGGCATGTTGCGGGTTTCATCATCCTGAGCCGCGAACAACTCGGCCATCGCCCGGCCATAGCCTTCGCGGTCGGTCGATGCCGTGCGGCGCGCCTCTGCGAACGCCTTCTCCGCACGCTCACGCCGTTCGCGCCGTTGATCCTGGGCGGCGCGCACCGCGTCTGCATGGGTGGTCACGGATTCGCGAAATTCCTTGGACTGGTAGCGTACGGCCAGCCAGGAAATGAAGACGCTCATGTGCTTGAGAAAATCCAGGCCTGGCGCGCGCGGGACGACGGCGCGATAGGCGTTGACCAGCTCCATCATGCGGTAGCTGGATTTGTCGTCGACGATGGGGGCCGCCAGGGAGAACTTTTGAAATGTCTCAGTCTTGTAAATCGCAAGATCCTCCATGCGGTCCATCATGACGCCCGAAATCAGCGCCTCATGGAGCATGTCCCGCAGAGGAACTCGTTGCAATTCCCCACGGAAGTTGAGCGTTCCATCCGGGGAACCACCTGTGACGTCTTCGCTGGTACCCGGATAAAGATATTGTTCTCCGCGAGTTTTTTCCAAGCTGTCGAGGCGTTGATAGAAACGTAGTTCATGAGCCGCCGCGAAATGTACGCAACGCTGTACAGCCGGCGGTATTGCCAAAGCACGATCGCCGTAGTTTTGCTTGATCACACCGACCAGAGGCAGAAAACCGATGAGCTTGTTTTCCTCCATGATCGAAGCGACACTATCCAGCAACCCGACGAACTTGATTTCGATCAGGCTACCGTCGATGGCCAAGTCCTGCTCATTGGCGCGCTTGTAGATACGAGCGAGTTCATTGACGAATGTTCGCGCGATGACACATCCCCGGTCGGCACCAAAGACACTGACCTGCATGCGCTGAACCTTGGGAATCTTGCCCTTGGCATCCGCGTAGGCGGCCTTGAACTGGTCCAAGGCCGCACTGAGCCTCACGTCAACGCCGGTTCCAAAGAGACTGGCACTGGCGGCACTGTCGCGGACCATGGGAATGGAATCGGCCACCACATCGGCCATCAATACCTTGGCGGCAGACCAACTGGCTTTCAAGGGATTTTTCTTGAGGTCATACAGGAAACCTCGCAATGATGCCTTGCCACGCATGACCCAACGATCACCGCTGGCCATGGTCAGCATTCGCCGCGCATTACCGGGCAAGGCCTTGGTTTCCTTGATTACGTCCTTGTAAGCCTTGACCACTGGACGGAAAGACATCTCAGTCAACGAGTCCTTCAATACCTTGCCGCCCAGCTTCATCGGATCAGTAACACCAGTTACTGTCTTTACGGACTTTTCCACACGATCGTAGCCTGCAATCTTGCTCGCCGCAGACAGGGCGACGCCCCCGGCATTCTTCGCAATCTTGGTAGCGGCGCGGACAAGATCACGATTAGCTGCGTCCTTATTGAGAGGCGTCCCTAATCCTGAGTAATAGAAGCTATACCAGAACTGATTGTCTGGCCGACGAACATCTTCGTTATCTCTGTGCGCTTCCCACAGACGGCAGATATTCGAATAACGGGATGTCTGTGGATCATCCATATCTCGATTTCTGCCGAAGCCATCAAAAAAGAATCCGACGTGTATATCAGCTTGGCAAGCAAGTTTCTCTGCCTCTTTCTGCTTGGCCCTCGCGCCTGCCATCTTTATAGCAAGGTCCGGCGGGGAACGATCTTCCTGAGCTATTCTGGAAGGATCTCTTTCTCCGGTAGTACGAGTCATGGTTGCTGCTCCTTGCCACTGACAGAAAAAGTCTTGATTTGATCTACAGCGGCCTCTGGCAGGTTCTTCATTTCTCTGCCGAAATCACCCGATTTTCCCTTTGTGTCTTTTAGAATCTCCTGCACCTGCGGAAATCGGTCAAATCCGGGGTTAACCAATAAATAGAACCTAACAAACTGCACCAAATCCTCGGAGTCCGTAAGACGATATTTTTTCCATGCTTCACTGGCAATCCGTGCCGTCCTTCTGAACAATTCTGCTTCATTCAGTTTTCCTGCCGGATCAATTTTTTTCCCATATTGCTCCAGAAGCGTTCGATGGACGGTTCGATAACTGATCCGCGAAGCTCCCAAGTCACTTCTGAATTCAGGCTCGACATGAGCATCTGGATAAAAATGTAATCCTAATATTCTGGTACCGGCGTTTCCTTCCAACTTGGTCGGAGGAAGATGGATATCTTCTTTAAAACTAATATATTGAATTGGCTTGTAAAGGTCCTTGGAGGCGACGTCTGCGTCATACATCTTCCACTCAACGCTAAATTCCGTGCCTTGCAATTGATAGCAACAGCTAAGTCTGCCCGCACCAGAACCCGGCATCAAATCTCCGCCGCCGCTGGCCTGATTTCCATACTTGTCGGTAATAACAAATCTGGACAGGTTATAAGGCGTGTAATTGAAGGCCTCAATACTCAAGCCGCTATAAGTCGGTTCGGAGGAAAGTCCATCACATCCTACCAACGCCACTACCATCGCAACCGCACTGAACAGGGCGCTGCCAATTTTTTTCATCCCATCTCCTGTTGTCTCAATTTCGTGCTCACGCCGTTTCAGCGGAAACATTCATGATCAATCCGGCCTCCAATTTCCCGCTAGGGGATCTGGCGTATCTCGACAATGGCCGAGGCGGGCAATTGTTTCATCTCCGTCGCGAAAGCGCCTGGCTTTCCCTGTGTCTCTTGCAGGATTTTCTTCACCTGCGGATTTTCGTCAAAGTTCTTGTTTACCAGGAGAGTGAAATACACATACTGCTCCAGGTCTGCATCATCAATCAGGCGATACTTGATCCAGCCCTGCCCCGCCATTCTTGCAGTCCGCCTAAATACTTCAGCCGGGTTAAGCTGTTCGCCAAGATTAATCCGCTGACCGTATTTGGTCACGATTTGATAGTTGATAACGCCATAATTAAAACGCGACCCTCCGAGATCGGACCGAAACTCTGGCTCAATATGACCATCGGGATAAAAATGCAAACCCAGAATCTTGGTGCCAGAGCCACCTACTATCTTCGTCGGCGGAATACTTACGTTGGTAGTCGTCTTAATTTTTTCGATCGGCGCATAGAGATTGTGTGAAGCGATGTCGGCATCATAGGCTTCCCATTCCACTTCGAACTCAGTCCCTTTAAGCACGTAGCAGCATGACAACCGCCCTTCCCCGGAACCCGGGGGCAGATCGCCTCCACCAGAACCCCTATTTCCATATCTATCCTTGATCACAAAACGGTCCAGGTTATAGGGCGTGTAGTTGAACGCCTCAAGACTCAAGCCACTATAGGTCGGTTCGGAAGAGAATCGATCACATCCCGCCAGCACTACCAGCAGCGCTCCAACAGCAATTTTCATTATTACTACGCTCATGCAGCCGCATCCTCTCTGCCGACAAGCTCTTCCTTATCCCACAAGGGAAGATCAACCGCATAGATCTCATCGGGAAGCGCCTGAATCGCCGCAGCGAAGGCCTCGAACCCGGCAGGCGGAGCTTGCAGCAACGAGGCGAAGGCAGGGTGCAGCCAGGCGGCACCCGAGGTGTACAAGGCAGGCAAGAGACACTGAAGCTGACGCTCGGCATCGTCTATCCCCGCAGCGCAGAGCTGGTCGACATGTGCCTGCAAGAACGCAGCCAAGCGTCCGCGCGCCACACGAGCGAGCTCCGGGGCAATCAGCGACTGCAGACGATTGATCAGGATATCGACTTGGGAGGACTGCATCAGCTGCGCCAACTGCCGGTCATCGAGTTGCACCAATGATCTGCCCAACGCAGGTTCGGACAGGGGCGCAATATGCTCTGCCTGGTGGTCCTGGAAAAATGTCTGCACACGCGCCGTTCGGTCCAGACAGGACAGGCTGACCAGCGGTGTGCAGAACTGCGCATGTTGCTGTGGCGTCAGGCAACCCAGCCATTGCGGAAGAATGCGGGTATCGTACCAACGCAACAGCATGGTTTGTCCCTCACTCAGATCCACCGTGTGGAACAGCCGCAGATGGGCTGCCAGCGCATCAAGCGGCAACGGTGATGCCATCCAGGACAGGCAAGGATGCTCAAGACCCATCGACCATAGCCATTCACACAGACGCTGCAAGCTACTGTCCTGGGCGCTATCCAGATCGATCAGCAAGGGGGCGATCTCGGGCAGGACGGCTTCCTGTCGCCCTTCAAACAATGAGGAAAAACGCTGGCCCTGCAAGGGCCGCTGTCGGAACGCGCCTTCCACCGGTGCACTGTCGAGCAGAGCAAAGCGATGAAGCCGAGCTTGCGCAGGCGCTCTGCACCAGTCCAGCAGAGGCTGACAAGGGTTATCGGTCATACCAGTATTCCCGGCGCACCCTGCTTCATCGCGGCCAGAATGCAGTCCTTGCAAACGCTGTTGGGCAAGACAGGCATCGGAACCTCCTGCCGCACCGGCCCCTGGAACAGCTTCTGCGCAGCATGAATGGTGAGCTTCCCCGGACACTGCACCGTAATATTGCCGCCCTCGATGGTGATGTTGGCCCCACCCGCCGTGGATAGCGTGATCTTCTTGGCCGCCGCCCAATCCACACTGGTCTTGGCACTCACCACGCTCACCTGATCGCGCGCCTGTACCGCCAGCGTATCGGCTTGCGCCTGCACATCGATATTCTGTTGCGCGGCGATCATCTGCAAACCCGCTCCACCCTCGCCCGCAGCAACGGCGCCGGCCAGCACGCCCAGGGCCTGCCCGCTGCGCATGCGCAGCTGGTTGCCGCTCACATGCTGGCTGTCGTGACCGGACATCAGGCTCACCGTCTCGCCATTGGCCAGTTGCAGATGCTGGCCCGCGACCACGCCCAGGCCTTCCCTGGCAGCGATACCGATCAGGGCGGAGGTGCTCTGCGGCAGCTTGCCCTCGCCCGTCTGCGTGTTGGCGGCCGCCACGTCCTCGCCGCTCTTGTCGGGCACGCCATCGACCATGCCGGCTGCTGCCGTGCGAATGGCTTCCAGGGGCGCGGCACTGTCGTTGATGACGCTGGCATTGGCCTGCGCCGGGCCGACATGGCCGGCCAGCGCGACGGTCTTGTGGGTCACCGCCGCTTCATTGAACGTCTTGCCCAGCAGCGTGGCCTGCTTCAACAAGGCCATGCCGCCGGCATTGTCACCGGCCGGGTCGCGGCTGGAGGCGCCATGTTGGATCTGGTAGCTGGAGAACAGAATGCCGCTGCCCGCGCGGATCGCCCCATAGGCATCGGTGCGCAGTTCCGCACCGGTACCGCGGAAACTGCCGCGATAGTTGTCCGCCGTGTGGACAAGATGACCGAGGTTGAGTTCGGACGCCGCCTGCGAAGTCTTGAGCTGGATGCGGCCCTGGGCATCGGTATCGTCGAACAGCAACTGGTTGTAGCCGGCCCCGCCAAATTCCTTGGAACGAATGCCCCACTGCGCAGCAGCGTTGCGATGCCCGTCGCCATCCTGACTGCCGCCGTGCCATGTCGGCGCATTGCCGCCGGCCAGATTGCCCTGGCCACTGGGAGAAAGATCGCTGGCACTCATGAAGACCTTGTTGCGCTCCTGCTCGCCACCCTGCGCTGCTTCGCCTCCCGGCGTGGGTGAGGCGGAACCTTCACCCTGGCCGTTGTAGAGCGCGCCCAGGATGACCGGGCGATCGATGTCGTCTTCCAGAAACTGCACCAGCACCTCCTGTCCGATACGCGGCAGGAACTGCATGCCATTGCCGCCACCGGCCGAGCGCTGCGCCACGCGCACCCAGCAGGTTGCAGCGGCATCGTTGTTGCGGCCCTGCCAGTGGAAACGGATGCGGACCCGGCCCAGGCGGTCGCAATGAATCTCATCGCCGCCGTTGGCCGTACTCTGTCCATCGGGACCCACTACGATGGCACTCTGGCTACCCCGGGCGGTGGCCCCCGCGTGGCGATACAGGCCAGTGCCATCTGCCAGCACCGGACGCCATACGACGTCCGCGCGTATCGCCTCGAAAGCGTTGGCGTAACCGAGCTTGCGCGCCTGGGAGATGACTGCGTCGAAACCGGCGCGCTCGCTCATGGCGGCAGCATCAGGATGCTGGCTGCCTTGCGCAATCTGGTGCTGCGACTGGCATGCGACCAGGCATTCTTCCAGCAGTGGGGGCAGTGGACCGAACAGTTCGGCCAAGCCTTCCTGCGCATCTTTGGGTAAATTATTTATACCCACACTCGCGACCGACAATACCGCGTATTCGGGGGACTTTCCGGTTGCTGCGGAAAGGCCCAGCGGGCCTTGGGCCAGCGTGAAGCGAGTGCCCGGACGCAGGGTACGCACGGTGCTGCGCGCCTGCCACAGCTTGTTGCGCGCCTCGCTGGCTTCCAGGTGCAGCCGCGCGTAGCGGTCGGCCTCGGCAGCACTGCGATAGGCGTAGAGTCCGGGGCTATCGTAGCTTTCCAGGCGCGGCGCATCCTGGTGGCCGAACTCATGGCAGGTCGGCATGCTGGTGGCGACCGCCTGCTTGCTCTTGTAGTCATAGGAAAGCAAGGTGAAGGATGCCGGCTGCAAGGTCCGGCGCGCAGCCAGGGCCTGGATGCTGTCCTGTTCCTCGCGGGCAGTACCGGCATGGAAGCGGATGCCCTGCCCGCCCAGCTCGGCAGCACTGCTGGCATCCTCGGGGAAGACGGTGGCCCGGGAAGAATCGGCAAACAATACCAGCCGGTGCCCGGCACTGGCCTCGGCGAATTCCTCGACACGCCAGGACAAGCCCTCGGCCGCCAACAGGCGGCTGACGAAATCGAGATCGCACTCACGGTATTGCACCGTATAGCTACGCGGCGGCAGGTCCTGCAGAAAGGACATCACTTCGTCCGACCACTGCCAGGCCGCATGCGGGGCATAGCCGCCGAACACGTCCTCGACGATCTCGACGACGCTTTTGTCCTGCCACACGCGGCTGTTGCGTGATTGGCTCAGCAACCAGATCCAGTGGACCAGGCGCAGCCGATAACGGGCCAGCCCTCCCTCGCTGCCGAGCTTGGCGGCTTCGTTGACCAGCCCCGAGAAGCTGGCACTGGAACCGTCGGCAAGGCTCACCTGCAAGCTGGCCCGTTGGCCGATCAGCGTGTTGAGCGACAAGCCGGCGTCCAGGCTGAGGGCGATCACCTCGCGCACGCCGACGGCATGCAGACCTTCGGAGGCGGCGAAGGCTTCCACCAGCAGATCGCCGGTAGCGACACGCTCTCCCAGGGAGAGCCGATAGAGACGGGTCGCGCTGGTGAATTGCACCAGCTGGTTGAGCAGCTCAGACATCGGTCACCGATTGTGCAGAATAAGAAACAAGATTGAGCTCAGAATTCTCTGCAGACTGCCCGGGTCGGGCAATCTGCATCAATTGTTCGTATTGGCCACCTTGCAGGCGGGATCGCTGTCCCAGCGTCCCGAGCAGATGCGCCAACGGCAGAATTCACCTTCAACGAAACCCAGCGCATGACAGCGTTGCAGCAGTGAGGCGGTACTCTCGCCGTTCTTGCGCTCCACCACATCGACATTGCGGGCATCCTTCTGCCGGGAGGGCCCCGGATGCGCCTGGGAAGACTTCGCCGGGGTGCCTTGCCCGCTCGCACCGTCGCCACCGTTTGCATTGCTGGCGCCCTCGGGACTGCGTTTCTTCTCGACCTCGCCGGAGCGGGCGACCAGGGCCTTGATCAGATCGACATCGCTGTCGTTGCGATTCTCGGCCTTGGCTGCCTTCCTCTTTTTTTCCTCATGCTGGGCTGTCGACCTGGGGGGCTTCACGGTTTTTTCCGGCTTGGCTTCGAGGGCGTTCTTCAGCGTCGCCGGCGGCGGCTTGACGCCTTCCTCCAGCGCCGAAGTCAACTGGTCCGGGCCACGGGCGGGGTTGGAGTCCGCCGCCGGGTCTGGTGCCGGGGCACTGGTATCGTTGATGACCGCTGTATCGGTCGCGGCCGAAGCGACGCCTGAAGCTGGCCCGGTGTCGGTGGTCGATGCAGGTGCAGCGGCTGCCGGTGGCGGCCTGGATGGGGTTGCAGAGGCTTGCACGGAAGTGCTTCCACCATCATGACCGTGCAGACGCAAGGCTGCCAGCGTGATGCCGCCGGCGACCAGCAACAGCAGCAGCACGATGAACAGCACACGACGCGGCTTGTGTGTACCTGCGCCATTGCCACTGCCATTGCTGCGGGCTTTTTTCTTTCCGTCCGAAATCGAATTGAGGATGCGAACTTCATCCGCAGACGAAGTGTCCGATGCAGGCATCAAGCTTGGTCTTCTGGATCCAGGTTTTTCTTGGTTCGGAGGCTGCAAGGCCGTACTCCTGAGTTATCCAACTTGAAACAAGTTGTTTGATTTTTATTAATTTTCTGTTGACTGCCAGTCCGACTCAATCACTTGCCAATGAGCCGGCTCAATTCCAGAAACGTGTCGGCGTCCGCACCTTCAGTGCCACCCAGCGTCGACCAGAATAAAAAGGGGATTCGTCGTGCTGTTCCTTCTCATTGCCACCTATCTGCTGGTCACCGGCTTCGCGATGTGGCTGCTGCTGTTTCCGTCCGGCAGAGGACTGACGTTACGCTTCCTGCACGCCCGGCTTGCAGGTCTGCGCTCACGATGGGAACGCTGGAACAGAAGAAGCGAGGAAGTGATTGCAGGGACCACATCCAGCGTACGGAGTTCCCTGACAGCGAGTGTCGACTACGTGCGCAATAATTACGTAATTGTGTCAACGATCGCAGTATTGCTGATAGGTCCAGCCATCGTTGCATTTCTGTTAAGCGGCAAGTCGATGCTGCAGGGTTTTGACGACACCCAGCGCGTAACCAATTCTCAAATTGCGGAACTTTTAAAAGGCGAGCAACTCGTACCACCGCCGCCCTTGCCGCCGGACATGTTTACCACTGCGGAAGTGGTCCAGGTCCGTCCGATGCTGGTCAACGCCAGCCGCAACTGGCAACTGCTCAATCCAGAATACGCCCAACGCCTGCTGCTGGTCTTCAAGATCATGAAGGAAAAGCATGGTTACGAGATGGCGCTCATCGAGGGTTACCGCAGTCCGGAGCGCCAGAACATGCTGGCCGGGATGGGGGGCAACGTCACCAATGCAGCCGCGTTCCAGAGCTACCACCAGTACGGCCTTGCGGGCGACTGCGCCTTTGTCCGGAACGGCAAGCTGGTCATCAGCGAAAAGGATCCATGGGCCATGGAAGGCTATCGTCTCTATGGCGAGGTCGCCGAGTCGGTGGGACTGACCTGGGGCGGTCGCTGGAAGCTGATGGATTTCGGTCACACGGAATACCGCATGCCGGGCGTGATGAAGAAATGAAGCTGGAGGCGGCCCCTTGCCCGGCCGCCCGCATAAAGACAGACCATAGAAATACAAGGGGATACACCATGAGCAAGCCGATCATCGTCCTCGGCGACAAGACTTCGCACGGTGGCAGCGTCATCGAAGGTTCCGGTCAGACTCTGGTCGGCAACAAGCCGGTGGCGCGCATCGGCGACAAGGTCAGTTGCCCGCACCACGGCACCACCACCATCGTCAGCGGCGACCCCACCATGGTGGTGGATGGCGCGCCGGTGGCGCGCGATGGCGACAAGACCGCCTGCGGCGCGGTACTCATTGCCGGCCAGGCGACCACGACGCTCTGAGCGAACCCAACCATCATGACAGGGGCAGGGCCGACTACAACAATAAGAATCCAGAAAGCGAACGCTGATGAGCACATGGATAAAGCGGGGTCTGTTGACCGTCGCAGTTTTCTTGATGACCTGGGTGATGTTCATCACCTACTGGTCAGGCGCCAACCACATGCCCGATGGCGGCGATGTCATCGTCTATCTGCTGGTGTTGCCGGCCGCCTTTCTGCTGCTGGTGTGGGGCGTGAGCAAGGCCAGGAGCGCGCTGGTCGCGGCAGCCGCCGCCAAGGCCGCCGCCGCGGCTGCCGCACCTGCCCCGACGGCTGCACCCAGCGAACCGGGACATCCTCCCGAGCGCAGGTGGACGCTGGCCATCGTGGCCACTGCATTGCGCTCACCCTTCGGTGCCGACGCCAGCAGCCTGCTGGAACAGATCAAGTCGCAATCTCTGCGCCTGCCCCTGGATGGCGAATTGGTGAACGATCAGGACATGCCCATCCTCGCCGGGCGCATCGGCGACCTCCAAAGTGAAGAAACACGCGAAATCTACCAGACCTGGCATCAGCAACATTTCCCCGGGCAGGATCTGATGCTGATGGGCGATGCTCACTGGCGCAGCCTGACGTTGGCCGCCGATATCGCGCGGGAGCTGGGAGGGCGGCTGCAGTGGCATCCCCTGCTGGAGGAGTATCGCGAGGCTGCGCGTCACCGTCAGGAGGAAGTCGGTTTGCCGCATCTGCATCTGCTGGTCCTGCTGCCCGCCCACTGGGGAAGCGAACACCGCATGCAGGCTGCACGCTGGCTGGGTGAGCAGGTATGCCTGGCCGGCTGGCCGGCCGAGAAGCTCAACGTGCTTCCCGCCGCGGCCGGCGAAAACGCGCACCCGCTGCAGCACCTGGACCGATTGGTCGCCACCAGTCGCGATGCGCGCACGCAGCAGCCCTCCCCTTATCTGGCCTCGTCCTACCTGGCCATGGTCATTGCAGCCGAGTGCAACCTGGATCCGGAGATCGTAAAGGCCTGGCAGCAGGACAAGCAACTGCTGCAAGGGTCGCAGAACATCGGCAAAGCGCCGGCAGAAGCCGCCGCCGGTCTGATCCTGGCCGATGCCACCCAGGCGCTGGCCATGGGGACGGCCGATCCGGTCCTGCTGCACCGGGCCAGCGTGGGCCGGCATGAGCAATCGGTCGACCAGGCTCGCCGCGTATCGGGCGAACTGCTGATCCAGCTGGCGCAGGCTGCGCTGCGCGATGCCGCGATTGCCCCCGATCAGTTGGCCCTGCTGGTAAGCGATGGTGACTACCGCGCCAGCCGTACCGATGAAATCATGAAACTGGGCTACGCCGCCCTGCCCGAACTGGACCTGGGGAGCCAATGCGTCAAGCTCGGCGCCACCTGCGGCTCGGCCGGCCAGGCCACGGCGCTGTCGGCGCTGGTACTGGCACACACTGCCACCTCCGAGAGCGGCGAACCGACCCTGTGCGTCTGCAACGAAGACGCACACCGGCGCGCCGTGGTGGCCCTCAGCCTTGCTCCCGTCATTGCGGCAGGAGCCGCACCGGTTTCCGATCCCGCAGCATCCTCGACATCCACGGCATCTCACGCCCCTGCTTCAGCGAACGTATAACAAGAACTCCACACCAAAGCGCTCACATCATGCAACGACTCTGGCATATCCTCAGCGACACGCGTGTCCTCATCCTCCTGGGCTTCGCCGCCCTGGCGGCCTTTCTCTTCATCGGCGCCGATCAGCTCGAAGTGGCGCTGATCTGGGCCGTTGCCCTGCTCGGCCTGCTGTTGCTGGTCTGGCTTGGGTTCTGGCTCTACAAGCGCTGGAAAGCCCGGCGTGCCGCCGGCAAGCTGGAAAACGTGCTGGAGCAGCAAGCCACCCAGGCCGCCCCCGCCAGCAGCGACGGCGCGCGCCGCGACGACGTGAACGCCCTGCGCCAGCGCATGCTGGAAGCCATCAATACCATCAAGACCTCCAAGCTGGGCCAGAAGTCGGGCGCTGCCGCGCTGTACGAATTGCCCTGGTACATGGTCATCGGCAACCCGGCAGCGGGCAAGAGTACTGCCATCGCCAATTCGGGCCTGCAATTCCCCTTCGCCGACAAGGGGGGCAAGATCGTCCATGGGGTGGGGGGTACACGCAATTGTGACTGGTTCTTCACCACCGATGGCATCCTGCTCGATACCGCCGGGCGCTATTCGGTGTACGAGGATGACCGAAATGAATGGTTCAGCTTTCTGGGCCTGCTCAAGCGCTATCGCAAGCAGGCGCCGATCAACGGCATCATCATTGCGGTGAGCATCGCCGAGCTGACCGGCAATCGTCCCGAATTCGCCATCAATCTGGCCAAGAATCTGCGCCAGCGCGTACAGGAACTGACCGAAAAGCTGGAAGTCTTTGCGCCCGTCTATGTGGTCTTCACCAAGGCTGACCTGATCACCGGTTTCAACGAATTCTTCCTCGACACCGAACGCAGTGAACGCGACCGCGTCTGGGGCGCCACCCTCGCCTACGACCGCAAGCGCAGCGGACAGGAGGTCAGCAGCTTCTTTGATGAGCGCTTCGACGAACTGTACGCCGGCCTCAAGGAAATGAGCCTGGTCAACATGTCGGTCAAGCGCGGCGAAAACCTGGCGCCGGGCGTACTGACCTTCCCGCTGGAGTTTTCCTCCATCAAGGGCGTGCTGCGCTCCTTCGTGACTACCCTGTTCGAGGAGAATCCCTTCCAGTTCAAGCCGGTCTTCCGAGGCTTCTACTTCACCAGTGCCTTGCAGGAAGGCGCGACCGTGAGCGCCTCCTCGCAGCGCATCGCCGACCGCTTCGGCCTGACGCTGGAACACAAGCCGCAGCGCGATATCTCCTCCCAGCACGGCTTCTTCCTGCACAACCTGTTCAAGCAGGTGATCTTTGCGGACAAGCAGCTGGTGGCGCAGTACACCAGCCGCCACAAGCTCCGCATGCGCTACATCACCTTCTTCGCGGCGGTGACCGTACTGGGGGCGCTGCTGGGTGGATGGAGCTGGTCCTACATGGGCAACCGCCAGTTGGTGGCCAACGTCCAGGCCGACATGGACAAGGCCGTCAAACTGCAGGAAAAGCGCCTGGACCTGCAATCGCGCTTCGAAGCACTGGAGATCCTGCAGGACCGTATCGAACAACTGGACCGCTATCGCTCCAGCCGCCCGATTTCGGTCGGACTCGGGCTCTATCAGGGCGACCTGCTGGAACGCAAGCTGCGCGAGGAATACTTCGCCGGCATCAAGGAAATCATGTTGAAACCGGTGGCCTCCAACATCGAGACCTACCTGATGGAAGTCAACGCCAATTCCGGCAAGCTGGAACCGATGTCCAAGCCGCCCCAAGCCGGCGGCATCACGCCGGTGGCCGACAATGGCGCGCAGGCCGGCAACGCCCTGCGCACCTACAAGGACAGCTCGGCCACCAGTGTGGAAGATGCCTACAACGCCTTGAAGACCTATCTGATGCTGGCCGACAAGTCACGTGCCGAATCGAGTCACCTGAGCGACCAGATCACCCGCTTCTGGCGCGGCTGGCTGGAGACCAACCGGGGCACCATGCCGCGCGAACAGATGATCCGCAGTGCCGAGCGACTCATCAGCTTCTCGCTGGAACAGATCAATGATCCCTCCTGGCCGACCGTGGAAAACAAGCTGACCCTGGTCGACCAGACCCGTGAAAACCTGCGTCGTGTGGTTCGTGGCATGCCGGCGCGCGAGCGCGTATATGCCGACGTGAAGGCACGTGCCGCGACCCGCTTCGCGTCCATGACGGTCGCCCGCATCGTCGGCGACAAGGACAAGGAACTGGTGATGGGCAGCTACGCCATCCCCGGCACCTTCACTCGCGATGCCTGGGAGAAGTTCGTGGAGGATGCCTTCAAGGAGGCCGCCAACAAGGAACTGCAAAGCGCCGACTGGGTGCTCAAGACCTCCACCAAGGACGACCTGACACTGGAGGGTAGCCCCGAGCAGATCCAGAAGGCCCTGGTATCGCAGTACAAGACCGAATACGCGCGTGAGTGGCAGAAATTCCTGCAGGGCGTGAGCATCGTCGAACTGCACAACCTGGACGAGGCCACCAATGCCATGAACCGTCTGGGCGACCCGCTGACCTCACCGCTGAACAAGGTGATCAATACGGTCTACGACGAAACCTCGTGGGACAACCCCTCGCTGGTCGATGCCGGCCTGGCCACCGCCAGCAAGGGCTTCATGGGCTGGTTCAAGGAAACCATCCTGCGTCGCTCGCCGGCCCCGGTACCGGCGCCGACCCAGCTCAATACCGATGGCAGCACCGCTATCCCGATGGGTCCGGTCGGCCGCGAATTCGCCGGCGTGGCGCGCCTGGTGGTGAGCAAGGACAAGGGCAATTCGCTCATGCGCGGCTACATGGAAAATCTCTCCAAGCTGCGTACCCGCTTGAACACCATCAAGAACCAGGGAGACACCGGCCCCGGTGCCAAGCAGCTGATGCAGCAGACGCTGGAAGGCAGCGGCTCGGAACTGTCGGATTCGCTCAAGTTCGTCGATGAGGAGATGCTGCCCGGCCTGAACGACCAGCAGAAGACCACCCTGCGGCCGCTGCTGGTGCGGCCGCTGGTACAGGGCTTCAATGCGCTGGTGCGTCCGACCGAAGGCGAGGTCAACAAGATCTGGCGTGCCCAGGTATACGAGCCGTTCCAGAACAATCTGGCGGCCAAGTATCCGTTCTCGCCCAACTCGAAGATCGAGGCCAATAGTGGCGAGATTGGTACAGTGTTTGGCGAGAATGGCGCGATCTCCAAGTTCGTGACCACGGCCATGGGTCCGCTGGTGGTACGCCGGGGCGACACGCTGTCGCCACGCAAGTGGGCCGACATGGGCATCACCCTGTCGCCGACCATCACCACCAGCTTCGCCGACTGGATCAGCACCCCGGGTGGTGCTGGTGCAGGCGGCGGTGGCGGTGCTGCAGATGCGCAGACGGTGTTCCAGATCCAGCCCCAGCCAGCGCCGGGTGCGCTGGAATACACCATCGAGATCGATGGTCAGCAGCTACGCTACCGCAATACCCAAGCCCAGTGGAGCAACTTCGTCTGGCCCAATCCGCAGGGTGCGCCGGGTGCCCGGGTGACTGCCGTCACCTATGACGGCCGTACGGTGGAAGTGGCCAACCAGCCCGGACGCTTCGGTCTGGAACGCCTGATCAACACGGCCCAGCGCAAGCGCAAGGACAACGGGGTCTTCGAGCTGTCGTGGACCAATGACGGGGTGACGGTGGTGGTGAACCTGAAGATCATCAGCAGCGCCGAAGTCTCCGGCAACAGCAATGGTGCCGCACGCGGCACGGCGGCTCTGCGTGGCCTGAAGCTGCCGGAAACCATCGCTGGCGGCGCGCCGCCAGCGCCTGCACCGGCGTCGCCGGTGCAATCGCAAACTCAATCCATGACTACAGGGGCCAAGCAATGAGTGCATCCGGCACCCCCATCAGAATCGGCTATTTCGGCAAGATTCCGGCACGCGGGGATTTCATCAAGGCCACCGACAACGCCGCGCTGATCACGCTGCTGGACAACTGGCTGGCGCAGACCATGGAGCTGCTCTCGCGCGATGCGCGCTGGAAGATCATCTATGACGGCGTCAAGCCCCTGCATTTCGTGGTCATGGGTCCGCGCAGCCGGCGCGCCGTGGCGGGCCACCTGCGTGCCAGCGGCGACCAGTCGCAGCGCCGCTTCCCGTTCATCTCGATGAGTGCCTTCGATATCGAAGACCCGGTGGCCTTCGTCAGCAACAGTCCTCTGATCCTCTCGCGACTGTGGACGCGCCTGGAGTCGCTCACACAGGGGGTACTGAGCGCGCCCGATCCTGGCCAGCCACTGCAGACACTGGCTTCGACCACGCTGGAACTGGACATCAACAGCGCCGGCTACCGCGCCGCCTTCGCTGACTTCCTTGATCTGCAGACGACCGGTTCGCTGCAACAGATGCTGACCGAGGCAGGCTTCGCCGGCAATCTGCGTCAGCTGCTGCTGGCTCTGGGCCTGCTGCTGCAACCTGTCATGGCCAGCACCTCCAGCCGTCTCGACAAGAACCTGATCCTGCCACTACCGCGCGACCCGATGTATCGCAGCCTGGTAGCCAGCTTCTGGATGCACCTGATTACGCCCTTCCTCACGCGGGCCGATTTCGAGCTGGTGCTGTTGCTGACCAGAATGGATGAACAACCGGTCATGTTCCTTGGCTTCTCCGGAGCTTCACCGCGCACCCTGCATTCGGTGATGGATGTCCAGGCCGGTGCCGAGCACAACATTCCCTTCGACGATGCCGACTGGGTGGAAGAACACGTGAGCGGTGACTACGGCATCCAGAAACTGTCCAGCTACCTGGCCCATCCAGACCTCTCGCTGACCTCGGCCCTGGCCTCGTTCCGCGAAGCTTTCATCGGAGCCTGAATCTTGAAGACGAACCTTCTTTCCCAAACCCGTCGGCTGGTGCTGTTAAGCATCGCCTCGCTTGCCTGCTCAATCGGCCTGGCGCAGAACGTTGCGCCGCCTGTTGCCACTCCCGCGCCGGGCCAGGTCCTGGTCACCGGAACGGTACCGGACGAAGCCAGCAAGGCCGCGGCCCTGGCGCGTCTGCGTGAAGTCTACGGCGCCGATCGTGTAGTCGACCAGATTGCGGTGGGCCAGGTGGTATTACCGGCCAACTGGAACAGTCACGTGCAGAAACTGATTTCGCCCAACCTCAAGGCGGTCAGCCGAGGTCAGCTGAAGATCGACGGCACCAGCGTCAGCATTTCCGGCGAAGTGGCCAATGAAGCACAGCGACAACAAATCGCCAGCGACATGGCCAGCAGCCTGAATTCTTCCTATACCGTCAACAATGGCTTGCGGGTTTCCACCTCGGAACAGGGCTTGCTGGACAATGTACTGGCCAACCGCGTGGTGTCGTTCGAGAGCGGGCAGGCCACCTTGACGCCTGAAGGCAAGCGCATCCTCGATGAGATCGCTGCCACCATGTTGAGACTCAAAGGACGGCATGTGGAGATCATCGGCAATACCGACAATGAAGGTCTGCGCGCCAGCAACATTTCGCTGTCGCTGGCGCGGGCCGATGCGGTCAAAGCCTACCTGAGTGCAAAGGGCGTCGATGAGAGCCTGCTGACTACCTCTGGTCAGGGCCCTGACCGACCGGTCGCCTCCAACAGCACGGCGGAAGGACGCGCCAAGAATCGCCGCATCGAATTCCGCATCGCCAAGTAAGGGCTGGGCGAATCTCGTAAAAGAAAAAAGGAACCGATTTTTGGCGGTTCCTTTTTTCATTTGAGCTGAGGCCGCTACGGGCTCAATCCTGCGGAGGCGGTTGCAATCCCAGCAGTTCCTCGACATGGGACAGCGCGGCATTGTCCTTGATGACAGTCTTGAGCCAGGCATGCAAGGGCATTTCGCCCCACTGCGCTGCCTTGTCCGCCAGGTGGGCGACCGGGCTGTGCGGCTCGGTGCGTCGGAAGAATTCCGCCACCGCACGCAATTGGGCGATGGCTTCGGCACGGGTACGAATGGGCCCTTGATGCTGGACCTGCGCCGCAACTGGGCTTCCAGGCTCGGTAAATTGGGCGGCCAGGGCGGCGGTGTTCTCGTCTGCGACGGCGATTTCCGCGGGCGCCACTGAACGCAGGCCGGTGTCGGCAGCGAAACGCGCGATGGTGTCATGCACCAGCGTGATCGCCTCGCGTGCGGCAGAGAAGCCGGGGCCGTCGACGCCCAAACGCTGGTCCACCGACTTTTCGAATTGTTCCAGGCATTGCAGGCAGTATTGGGTATCGGCGAGCATGGCTTCGTAGAAGGCATGTGAACTGCGTTTGCGGGCCGATTCCATCACTGCCAGCTTGACGCCCTCCTCTGGCTTCCCGCCCTCGTTGGCGATGCGCTCGGCATTGGCGGCGCGCGTGCGTGCGCCGTCGAAGTCGAGCAGGGAGAAGGCGCTGCCACGTCCTTCGGTCAGCGGGATCTCGCGTGACATCTGCACCGAGCGCGACAGCAGCCAGGTGAGGTTGCCGACGCGGCGGTCGTGGTCGCCCTCTTCAGACAGGGGGTAGAGGTGATCCCAGAACTGGTCGAACAGGCCGGCCACCAACAGGAAGCCATCGCCCAGCCCGCGCAGGCCGCGCGTCTTGCAGGCGGCTTCGCTGTACCAGACGGCCAGGCGCAGGTCCTTGCTGCGGGTTTCGATGAGCTGGGCGCAGCGTTGCTCGACGAAGATCCAGTCGGCTTCCTTGATGTCGGTGACCCATTCGCCCTGGTCCAGGGTCGGATCGTCGAAGCGACGGGCCTCGGCGATGGCGTCCAGATCGGCGGTGAAGGAGAGGTCTTCGCCGCCAGGGTGATTGTCATTGATGGGCTTGAGCAGCGGGTCCACGGCGGAGGTGGGTGGCTTGACGCCGAGCAAGGATTTCAGGGTAGGCAGTTTCATGGTCGATGCGATCCCGATCAGTTATTTTCTTGTCATGATGATCCCCGCTGGTCCTGCGTTTGCTTGCTGGAACTGGCGGGCCTTGGAGCGGGTTGGACAAGGGTTAGGGGCGGGTGTTCGCGGTGGCAGATGAATAAGCGGGAAATTATGAGCCGATTCTCGATCTCGTATGTGGCTCGTACGCTCCAAGCTGATCAGTGTGAGTGGTGCCGTGTGATATCTGTGCAGCGGCAATAATTGAGAATTTGCGAATGCTGCCGCCACGGTCACTGCCTCTCCAGGGGGTATCGACATACCGCCACAGTCCGGTAGTCGGTTCAAAATCAATGACGTCGCTGCTGGTGTGGTGCTGGCAAATCAACATAAGTATGAACTTGGGTCACTGCGTTCGATCCTGTCGCGGCTACAATCAGACGTGACAGGTTATAAGAAGAATTCTGGAGGAACAATATCAACCGATAGCCATTCCCACACCACATCCCGCCCGAGCGAGCTCGGCATCGGCTTTCCTTCTTCAATTCTTTTCTTGTCGTCGAATAAGTCCGCGACAAGCCAAAATCCTGTTCTGGGGCAGGTTGCTCCTGTGGGTACACGGATACGATCCAGGTCCGGACCGATCAGCTCAGGATTTTCTACGCACTTGCTGGCGATTTCTTCTACGCCACGCATCAGTCCCACGAAGAAGTCCCATGTTCCGAGATCGCGATCAACTGATGCAGTGAAATCTCCGAGATAGAGATCAACGAAGAACTGAGCGTGATAGGAGACCTCATGCAATATCTCGTCACGGCTGTTGAGCAGGCGAAAGGTCGAATAGCCTGGAACTGCAGATCCATCCTTCTTTTCGGTGGGGACCAACTCCATATGCAGTCCATCCCTTAGATCTTCAAAAAGAGCCTTTTTCAAGTAACGAAAGAGCTTGTATTCCTTATTCTCGGGTGTGACAAATTTCAAAATTCGATCTGCTGACCAATAAAGGTAATAGCGTTTTCCATACACCTCGGTGTAGCTACCACGGATTGGCTCGACCACGAATCCCATAATCGACGTATCTGTACCGCCTCGAGATGTCTCTGCGTAATGCCATAGGTAGGTGCCGGGAGCCAGCTCAATCACATCGCCAGCGGTATGGTGGAGGTACAGCAGCATGATTCAGTTCTCTTTGCCTTCCGGACGTGTTTGACCATGAAACAGGATCTCACGATCCGATGGATGCTTGCGGCTATCCTTCGTCCTCGTCCAGGAAAAGTTCTCGAGGAACGATATCCTGAGATATCCATTCCCATGCCACATCACGTCCCATCGATAGAGGCATGATGTCTCCTTGCTCGCACTCGATTTTGTCATCGACAAGATCTGCGACAAGCCAGAAGCCGCTTTTCGGGCAAATTTGGCCAGACTTTGACCTGATGCGTACGACATCCGTTATTGTCTCTGGACACGGTACGCACTTCTTCCTGATTTTTTCCACGCCGTCCTTGAGCGCCACAAAAAAATCCCAAGTCGATAGAGTCCGGTCGGTGAATGGGGTCAGGTCGCTCATGTATAGCTCCAGATAGTATCGTGAGTTATACGATACTTCGTGGAGGATACGGCCATCCTTGTCTGATAGACGAACCGTAGAGTAACCTTGCTTCTCGCTCCCATCATTGTTCTGCGTAGGTGCGATGGCGATCTGCAAGCCATTGCTCAAATCTTCGAAGAGCGCTTCTTTGAGATGTCGAAACAATGGATATGTCTTGTTGTCAGGCGTTATCAAATTCAATATGCGATCTGCCGTCCAATAGAGGTAGTAGCGTTTTTCATTTACCTCGGTGTAGCTTCCTCGAACGGGCAGCGAAAATCGGCCCAGAATTTCCAGGTCAGACGTTCGTTGCTCTTCTTCCAGGTATCGCCAGTGCCCATTTTCCGGATCAAAGTCGATAATTTCGCTACCTGTGTAGTGCTGATAAACAAGCATTGCTATTTTCCTCAACGATCCGCAGGTGCGCTGTGCCGTGGGAGATATCTCGATTTGTTCTAGTCGGTGAAAAGAGCCGCAGGAATCAGTTCACGAGAAATCCATTCCCAATTCACATTGCGACCCTGACTGGAGGGCATCAGCTCGCCTTGTTTGGCCTCTATCCGATAATCCACGGAATCGGCTACCAACCAAAAACCATCTAGGGGACAGCGCTCTCCAGTTCTCGCCCGGATTCTGGATGCAAGCGGACTTTCGTTCTTCTCGCTTGAGCATTTCTTACTTATTTTTTCGACAGCATCTTTGAGCGCAACAAAGAAATCCCATGTTCCAAGATCTCTATCGGTAAAGGGTGTGATATCCATCATGTAGAGCTGAAGATACCGTTGCGAAAAATAAGAAACTTCGTGCAATAACGTACCGGTTTTGTCGTGCATTCGCACTGTTGAATATCCGGGAATAGCACTGCCATCTCTTCTCTCCGCCGGGACAATCTCGAATTTCAGCCCGTCGCGCAGATCTTCAAAACGTGCATCTGAAAGGTGGCGGAACAACGTATATTCGGTCCCATCCGGAAGTCTGAAGAGCAAGATCCGGTCCGCTGTCCAATAAAGGTAATAACGCTTGCCATCGACTTCAGTAAAGCTTCCTCTCACCGGGAGGGTAAACCTTGCCATGATCTCAAGCTCAGGCGTCACTCTCGGCTTTTCTGGATAACGCCATAGCCCGGTCGCTGGGTCGAAATCAATAATGTCGTCTCCGGTCACATGATCAAAGATCAGCATCTTCATTTCCTTCATCTGCTCATCCGGGTTTGCGGTGACCTTCGCAGTTTTTGAGAGAGCGTACCTCGTTGAGGAAAGCGATCATTCCATCGACTCGCGGCCTACCCGGCCAAACTTGCTGCTGCCGAGGCGACTGCGATTGCCCCTGCTCACGCACCGAGCGCACGGCACGCTCTCGCACCTCAGAGGAAAACTTACTTGATTTCTTTTTCATGGCTCTATTCTCTCAAGAGTTAGAGGAAGCGTAGCGCGACATAATTGCCGCCTGCCCCGTCAGACTGGTCGCCGAATACGCGACGGCAAGCACCCCCATTCTTGTTTGATCTGACTCCGCAAATACAAAGCTCGCACTTAATCTCTCCTTCTGATACGAACTTATCTTCCCGGTCAGTTTTAGTAGAACCCATTTCATAAATAGGCGTGAGATGCGTTCTGTCCAGAAAGGGCGCTGG
>NZ_JBMDJS010000024.1:0-54154 GCF_057809315.1 Herbaspirillum sp. FG34
AGCCCAGGGCGATCAGTGCGTACATGCTGCCTAGCACCAATCCGTTGATGATCTGTTGGAGGAAAATATCCATGAAACGGTGTCTCCTTCAGGAGGATGATTGTTGTGAAACGTCAGGAAACCGCAAACGCGTGAACGTCCGCGAAAAAAGCGTAAATTATTTATCAAATTAGGCGCGCATGCACGCGCAAATTTCAAAGCCCCAGTGTGGTGCGCATCACGCGCGCTGCCGCCAGGTCCCATGCAGCCTGGCCCACGGTCTTGAACACCGGCAGCGCCCCCGCGCCATGCAGTGTATCGACAGGGGTCTTGCCGGCCAGCACATCGCCGATGCCCACCACCCCGGACCAATCAACCTTGGCCTGGATCAGATCCCCGGCTTCGTGATGCGCACCGGCCAGGTCGTCGACCACAATGCGGCGAGCGTGCAGCAGGCTGGCCGGGAACTCCACCATGTCCGGCTTGAAGGCGCCCACGCCGATGGCCAGCGTATCAGCGGCGATCTGTTCAGGAATCACGGCCACGCGCGACGTGGTCAAGGCAATCACCACATCGGTGCGTGGCAGATCCTGTTGCAACATCTGTGCCGGGAGTGGACTGGCCACCACTTGCGGATGGCGTTCGCTGATGGCCTGGCAGAAAGCCTGGGTACGCGCGAGGTCACGCGCGGCCACCCAGAATTGACGGACACCGAATACTTCGGCCAGCGCATCGGCATGTGCCGCTGCCTGGGCGCCGGTGCCGATGAGCAGCGCCGATTGCGGCCTGCGCGGCAGCAGCGTACGAATGCCCAGCATGCTCATGGCAGCGGTGCGACGCGCGGTGACGGTGGGACCATCCATCAAGGCCAGGCGGCGGCCGGTGTGGGTCTCGAAGACGATCACCTCACCCTGGATCGCCGGCAGCTGATGGCGTGCATTGTCGCCATGCACGGTGATGAGCTTGGTCACCGAGAGATCCTCGGCAATGGCCGGCATGCCCAGCAAGACGCTGTTGCCATCGATGGGAACGACCTGGCGTTCGGGCGCGCGGATGGCGCCGCTGGCCAGTTCCTGCGCGGCCCGCGCGAGGGCATCGACCAGCGCGGCATAAGGCAGGGCAGCGGCGGTCTGGCGGGATTCAAGAATGTGCATGGGAATCCTTGGAGAAGGTCAGCGCAGGAAGAAGCCGGTCGGGAAAGGATCGGCGTCTTCCAGCACCCACTGGTTGGTACTCATGATGTGGGCGTAGCCGCTCACTTCGGTGAGTGCACCGTCGAAATCGCCCACCTTGGTGGCAGCGGTCACGCGCACGCCGAAGTTGCTGCCGACGATGCTGCCGTTGACGTAGGACTGGTTCAGCGCCAGCCGGCCGCGCAGGAACAACTGGGCCGCACGGCCCGAGGTGCCGGTACCGGTGGGCGAACGATCCACTTCGCGGTCGGCGAAGATGCAGACGTTGGACTGGTCCGCCCCCGGGAAATTGGGTTCGCTGTCGATGATGGTGCCGTACAGCGTATTGAGGCCGGGCTCCAGCGGATGCGCGATGGCGACCTTGGCCATCACCGCAGCCTTGGTTTCGGCGCCCAGCTGGATCAGTTGGCGTACCAGTTCCGGCTTGACCGTCAGGCCGGCCTGCCCGGCATTGATGTAGTAGTAGAAGGCGCCACCGAAGACGATGTCACCGACGATCTTGCCAAACCCGGGCGTCTCGACTTCGACGTCACGGCGATAGATGAAAGCGGGTACGTTGTTGAAGCTGACCTTGCCGGCGCGCACGCCATCCCACTCGACGAAGGCTTCGATGAAGCCGGCCGGGGCATCGAAGCAGATGCGGGTCTGCGGCTGGGTGCGTTCGACGTAGCCCATCTCGACCAGCACCTTGCCCAGGGCAATGATGCCGTGGCCGCACATGTCGCTGTAGCCTTCGTTGTGAATGAAAATGACGCCGAAGTCGGCACCGGCCGTGACCGGCGGCAGCAGGTAGGCGCCGTACATGTCGGCATGGCCACGCGGTTCGTTCATCAGGAAGCGGCGCAGGTCGTCGCGATGTTCACGCAGCCAGGCACGCTGCTCCAGGATGGTGCCGGCCGGGATCTTGGGCAGGCCCGAGACCACGATGCGCAGCGGTTCGCCGCCGGTGTGGGCATCGATGGTCTGGACGGTACGGGTATAGCTGAGCATGGTCTTCCTTCCGGGTGTGCTGCGGGTCCGCCAGGGCAGAGGGTAACACTGCCGGGGATGAGGTCGGCACCGCAAGCGGGTACGGCAAACCGCTCCCGGGCCGGTCGAAACCGGCGGGAAGCGGGGCACTGCACAGTGGAGCTGGGCTGGAAGCCTGGCAAGCCGCCCGCCATGGCGGGCGGCAGGATCAGGCCAGGGGAAGGAGCGATCAGTAGCTGGTCAGGGGGACCGGCAGACCGTCCTTGAAGCGATAGACCGTCACCGGCGATTGCTTCAGGTCGTGGTTGGCGTCGAAGTCGTACTGGCCGGCCACACCCTTGTAGCTGATCTTGGCCAGGGCCGGACCGAAGGCCTTGGGCTCGACCGAGTTGGCCTGCTTCATGGCCTGGGCGATGAGCATCATGCCATCGTAGAAGGAAACTGCATAGGTCTCGGCAGGACGGCTGTATTTCTTCTGGTAGTCGTCAGCGAAGACCTTGCCATCCTTGGCCTTGTCCAGCATGGTGCCGCCCTGGGTGCAGTAGACGCTCTCGCCGATGGCATCACCACCGAGGCGACCCATTTCCGGCGAGCAGATGCCGTCGCCGCCCATCAGGGGCACGTCGATGCCCAACTGCTTCATCTGGCGCTTGATCGGACCACCCTGGGGAGCGTAGCCGCCCAGGAACACGGCGTCGGGCTTCTTGCCCTTGATCGAGGTCAGGATGGCGGTAAAGTCGGTGGCCTTGTCGTTGGTGAAGTCCTTGCTGATGACTTCAATGCCGTTGGCCTTGGCGACCTTGGTGAATTCCTCGGCCAGGCCCTGACCATAGGCGGTGCGGTCATCGATCACGGCCACGCGCTTGAACTTCAGTTCCTTGGCAGCATACAGGGCCATCTTGCCGCCCAGCTGGCTGTCGCTGGCGGCCACGCGGAACAGGGTGGCGAAACCTTGCTGGGTGATCTTGGGATTGGAGGCCACGGTAGCCACCACGATGCCGGCATCGTTGTAGACGCGCGAGGCGGGGATGGTCACGCCCGAGTTGTAGGGACCGACGATGGCCTTGACGCCCTCGTCAGCCAGCTTCTGTGCCACGGCCACGCCCTGCTTGGGATCGGCCTGGTCATCTTCGGCGATGACTTCGAACTTGATCTTCTTGCCGCCCACGGTGATGGGTTGCGCATTCAGACGCTCGACGGCCATCATCAGGCCGCCCTGGTTGTCCTTGCCGGCCGATGCCTGGGGACCGGTCAGCGGGCTGGAGAAACCGATCTTGACGACCTGGGTATCCTGCGCCATGGCGAAAGCAGGGATCAGCGCCAGCGAGGCGGCGATGATGTTGAGTCCGGAGACGCGCTTGAACATGGGGTGTTTCCTCTCTTCTAGAAAGTCAGACTGCGGTGGGTAATTGCATTGAAAACGCCGGAAAAGCAGGATCTGCACCATCCCCCGCCTCGTGGGCCGGAGCGGTGCATTCCGTTGATGCCGTGCTGGCCGCGTGAGGCCGGTCTTTACCGCCACGCGCTGGCAAGCCTGCAAACAAAACTCGTCAACATCCATTGCCGAGATACTGCTGTGATCCGCGCAGAAGCGAGGTGAACTTCGCTTCATGCCCGCATTACGTTATGTTTTTTATGAGGGAGGATTCTATTGACTCTTCCTTGATATTAGGCCCGCTTATTCCCCTTATAATCGGAATAAAATTTTCTCAATATATTTTTAACTGAATAAAGTTCAGAAACCATGGCCGGACTCGACAAGATCAGCAAGAAAATTCTGGCGGAGCTGCAAAACGATGGCCGCATCAGCAACGTCGACCTGGCCGCGCGCGTGAACCTGTCGCCGGCCGCTTGCCTGGAGCGGGTTCGCAAGCTGCAGGAAGCCGGCTACATCCTGGGTTATGCAGCGCAATTGAATCCGGAATTGCTGGATGTCTCGCTGCTGGTCTTCATCGAAGTGGTGCTGGACCGCACCACGCCGGATGTCTTTGCCGAATTCAAGAAGAGCGTGCAGAGCATCCCCGAGATCATGGAATGCCACATGGTGGCCGGCGGCTTCGACTATCTGGTCAAGTCGCGCGTCAAGGACATGAACGCCTATCGCGAATTTCTGGGCAAGTCGCTGCTGCAATTGAAGGGCGTGCGCGAAACCCACACCTATGCCGTGATGGAAGAAGTGAAGAACACCATCCGCCTGCCTATCCGCTGATCCCCTGCGGCGGCGCCTGCCGCCCAGTGCGCCGGTAGGCGCCCGGTCCCATCCCGCTGAATTTCTTGAACACCCGGTTGAAGGCCGCCTCCGACTGATACCCCACCGCTTCGCCGATCTGCGCAGTGGGCAGTTTGCTGTAGCTCAGCAGTTGTGCGGCGCGCGCCATGCGCAATTGCTGCAGGACCTCACCCGGCGTTGTATTGCCGACCGCCTGGAAACGCCGCACGAAGGTCGCGCGCGACAGGTGGCACAGCGCGGCCAGGCGAGGCAAGGTCCAATCCTGTTGCGGTGCCTCCAGCATGGCCTGCATCGCGGGCTGCAGGCCGGGATGGGCCAGCAGCGCCAGCAAACCCGGCTGCGGTCCGCCCTGGGCCAGCCAGGCGCGCAGGGCCAGTCCGAACAGCGCCGCCGCCAGCCCGGCCACCACGGCCTGGGCACCGGCGCGCAATTCTCCACGGCCATCGGCACCGCCGCATTCGCTGCGCAGCAGCGTAGCCAGTGTGCGCAGGCCATCGCCCTCGGGCAGCAAGGCTCCCCTCACCAGCAAGACTTCCGGCAGGGCCTGCACCAGAGCGTTGGAATGCGGGGCATCGAAATGGAATTGTCCGCAAAGGAAATCCGACAAGGCTTGCGCACCGCCGGCCGCATCATCGTTCACATGCAGCCGCACCGGCGCCGCCGTCACGTCCAGACGCGCCCCGATGGCCTCGGCGGCGGGCGCAATGAAGAGATCATGGGCCGCACCCCGCGTGAGTACCACCAGGTCGCCCGCTTCCAGCGGCAGCGCCGCACCCGTGGCCAGTTGCAGCTGCGCCCTGCCCTCCAGGATGAAGTGATATGGCGCCACCCCAGCCGGCAAGGCCGCATGCGGGAGATTCCACGGCTGGCCGAAGCGGCAGCGGATGTCCAGCGCAGCACGCACCGGGTGCAGGGACAGGAGGCGACTGAGGGCATCCATGGATTTCCTTCAATGAGATTGATGAGCAATTTTATGTCATTTTCTGGCATTAATAATTTCATTCAAGAGGCCTACAGTACGTCCATGCGCAACACGGACCACCGGCAATCCCGCCCAGGCCGCCGCGCTTGTCCTCATCAAGGAGAACCATCATGTCCCGTTTGAACATTGCCCCCCTCAGCGAAGCCAGCGGTCAGGCCGCCCAACTGTTTGCCGCCATCAAGTCCGCCGTGGGCATGGTGCCCAATGCCTACGCCGGCATCGGCACCTTGAGCCCGGTGGCGCTGGAATCAGCCCTGCATCTGGACGGCGCGCTGCGCAAGAGCAGCCTGTCGGCCAAGGAAATCGAGGCCATCAAGCTGGCCGTGAGTGAACAGGCCGGCTGCGACTACTGCGTGGCGGCCCACGCGCTCATGGGCAAGAAGGTCGGCCTGCCGGCCCAGGCCATCGATGGCGTACGTCACGCCCGGCCCTCGGGCGATGACAAACTGGACGTACTGGCCGATTTCGCCCGCAGCCTGGTGGCCACACGCGGCACCGTCGAGGCCAGCGCGGTCGAGCGCGTGCGAGCCGTCTACAGTGATGCCCAGATCGTCGATACGCTGCTGGCGGTCACTGCCATTACCTTCACTAATCTGTTCAACCGTGTGAACGATACTGTTCTGGATTTCCCTCCGGCACCGTAATCGGCCAGAAAAAAATCCGAAAAATTACCCATTCGTTCATACGCGAAAAAAAAGCCCGGCGGCCTCCTTGCGGAGGCAGCCGGGCAAGCCGCGCTGGCGGGAGGCGCAGTCTCCCGCTGGCACCCGGGGACGTCGCTGCCTGAGGCAGCTGACGTTTCATTCATATCGGTCAAAAAGCGGTGCGTACCCCCACGATGAAGTTGCGGCCCCCCAGCGGTACCGTCTCGCGCAGCACCGAGGTGGACAGGCGGATGTCCTGGTTCAGCAGGTTGCGGGCCAGCGCGAACCAGGTCAGCTTCACGCCGTTGAGGCGCTGGGTGTAGGACAGGTTGGCGTCCAGCTGGGTATAGGACGGGGTCTCGTAGGTTTCGAAGGACGCCAGGCGATCCTGCTTTTGCGCGCGCAAGACCTTCACGCCGCTGGCCCAGGGGCCGGTCTTGTAGCCCAGTTCGATACCATAGCGGGTGGCCGGCTGCAGGGGCAGATTGCCCTGGTTGTCGAGCGTACCGCGCGAGGTATCGGCAAATACCCGGCCGGAGACGCCTTCGCCATTCCAGTTGTAGGTGACCTCGGCTTCCACGCCGCGAATGGTGGCGTCGCCCTGCGACCAGAAGCGCTGCGTGAACTCGCCATTGGCATCGGCCGTGCCGGTATCGTCGACCTGGCCATTGGTCCGGCCGTAGATGTAGTTATTGACCTTGTTGCGGAACACGTTGCCCTTCCAGCGCACCAACCCCTCGGTCTTCTGCAGGCTCAGTTCGATGTTGTGTGACGTTTCCTTCTTCAACTGGTTGTCGCCGATGTCGTAGGTCGAGGTCGATTCATGCGGACCGTTGGAGTACAGCTCCTCTACCGTCGGCGCACGCTGGGCGAAGGAGTAGGTCAGGCCCAGGCCGTAACCGGGCTGGAAGCTCCACAGCCCACCGGTGGACCAGGAGATCAGGCTGAAATTGCGTCCCGGCAGGCCGCTACCGCTGTCCGGACGCCGGCTCACGCTCTCGGCGCGCAGGCCGGCGCTGGCCAGCACCTGGCCAAACTGGCGTTCTTCCACCAGGAAGCCGGCAAAGGAGGATGAGCGGGTCGGCGGGGTCAGTTCGGACACGCCGGTATCGGGTGTCAGGGCCGAGTAGTTGCTCTGCTCGGTCTGCACGCCGAAGGTGCCGTGCCAGCCGGCCAGGGGTGCGTGCGTCAGCTCCCAGCGGGTCTGTTGGGAGCGGTTGGAGAAGACCGTGTTGGGCGTACCATCCTGCGCCTTCTCGATGTGGGTGTAGTCGGTGTAACCCATGCGGACCCGGAACTTCTCGATACCGGCGAAGGGCTGGTTGACCACGGTGTCGAGGTCGTAGCGGTTCTGGTGCAGGTCGATGAAGGACATTTCATCGGTCGGGATACCGTAGTGATCATCCAGGGTCGCCGCCGACAGGCCGATGTAGCCCCAGTTGGTCACGTAGGAAATGCCGGCACCCAGGCTGGTCTCATGCGTGAAGGAGTTGGGCAGGCGGCCCGAGGCACTGCTGCTGTCGCCCTGGCGGGCGTTACCCGGGATCTTGTAGTTGTCGGTGTCGCGATAGTTGCCGTCCAGGTGCAGGCCGATCTGGCCGGCCGAGGTATCCAGCGAGAAAGAGCTGTTCTTTTCGCCGTCAACCGTACCGTAACGTCCTTCGACGGTGCCGGTGGGCTTGCCGACCAGCTCGGTGGGGATACGGTCATTGACCACGTTGACCAGGCCGCCGATGGCACCCGAGCCATACAGCAGCGCCGCCGGACCACGCAGGATCTCGATCTGGCGGGCAGTGGCCGCTTCGGTGGCGACCGCATGGTCGTTGGAGACGGTGGAGACGTCGGAGACGCCCATGCCGTTCTGCAGAATCATCACGCGCGGCCCTTCCATGCCGCGGATGATGGGACGGGAAGCCCCGGCACCGAAGGCCGAAGCCGATACGCCCAGTTCGTTGGAGAGCGTGTCACCCAGCGAATTGCCAAGCTTGTTGCGCAGTTCGTCACCGGTAATGACCTTGGCCGGTGCCAGCACCTGCACATCTTCCTCCGAGGCGAAGGGGGTGGCGGTGACGACGATGGGTTGCAGGGCCGGTTGGGCCGCAGGGGTTGTAGAAGTATTGGCGGTGTTAGCGGTATTGGTAGTGGCAGCGGTGCTGTCTGCAGTCTGCGCTGCAGCGGAAACAGACCAGGCCGCCAGGGCCGTGAGGACAGCCGAGGCAATGTGTTGGCGTTGAAGAGCCATGTGAATTCCTTGTTGTGCACGAAGCGCCGCCCGCTCTGTCGTGAGGGTGACGGGGCGGCGCGGATACACCGGCCGTCGGCACGCGATCACGCGCGGCGGCGTCAGGACGACGCAACGCCGCGCACGGATGCGCGAGGGACAACCGGTAACCAGTCATGAGGGTCTTGCAGGAGGAAGGAATTCAGCGCGGCGGGGCGCGCGAGAAGAAATGGCAGTTCAGCGGGGCGTCCCAGGACGCGAAGGCCTGCCACAGGGCCAGTACGCGCACCGGCGGCAACAGCGGCAGGGGAGGAAAATCAAAGTATGCACCCGCCGACAGGGCGGCCGCATCATAGGCGACGCAGGAGTGGTGCAGGTCGTGGGCATGGTGGTGATGGGCAGGCTGCCCATCGGCGGCAGCGAGTTCGGCATGTGCCTCCTCGCCCTCATCGAACAGGGCTTCGCTGATCAGCGAATGGACCGTTCCCGGTGCCCAGCCGGCGTGCGCAATCCCGTGCACGAAACCCAGCATCTGCGCGAACAACAGCGACATCGCCAGCAAGGCGATGACGATGGAGCTTCGCAGGGCGCGCAGACGGTTCATGGGACAGTACCAGGTAAAAACGACAGCGGCACTGCACCTGCGCACCGCAAGGCGCAGGCGTCATCGTGCGTGGCGAGGATCAGTCGCCGTAGAGTTTCTGCTTCAGTTCGCGGCGTTGCTGGGCTTCCAGCGACAGGGTCGCGGTCGGACGCGCCAGCAGGCGGGGGATGCCTATCGGTTCACCCGTTTCTTCACACCAGCCGTACTCGCCATTGTCGATGGCCACGATGGATTGCTGCACCTTCTTGAGCAGCTTGCGCTCGCGGTCGCGGGTGCGCAATTCCAGGGCGTGTTCTTCCTCGATGGTGGCGCGGTCGGCCGGGTCCGGCACCAGCACGGTTTCGCGCAGGTGTTCGGTGGTTTCGTCCGCGTTCTTGAGCAGATCCTTTTCCAGTTGCTGGAGACGGGCCTTGAAGAAAGCAAGCTGCGCTTCGTTCATGTAGTCCTTCTCGTCCATCTTGAGGATCTGTTCCTCGGTCAGCAACTGCGCTGCAGGGGTAGTTTTGGGAGTCTTGGTTGCCACTTCGCTTACTTTCAATACTACGGGTTTTTCAACTATATCCATTATCCCGGCTGATGCACGGCTGCCGGAACAGGTCGCTTGTGAATCCACTTCCCTTGCCGCGTTGGCACCTCTTCGATTGACGTTGACGCGATCGGCTGGCCCGCCCGGTGTCTCCAGGCCGCGGCGCTGCGGATGGCGCACGCTTTTTCGCGGTCAAGGATTGTACACCAACGATTCCGGATGCCAAGCCTTTGGCGCAGCGGCCCGGGTGCCATCATGGCGGGGGGCGACGTGCGGCCAGCGGTCCGGTTCATGGAGCGGTTCATGACTTCCCCTGTGACGGGCTAGGCGGGGCGGGCTGATCGCGCTTATGAATTGTCGTCGTTCCGAACATCAGCCTGGCGCATGCGGCATGCTATTTGCATTGCAACATCCATCCGTGTTTATACCAGAAGAACGGGGCAGGATGGAAGCGGCGAAGCGTGCGGCCTGCGGGCGCCGTGATTATCCGTGTCGCCGGGCGCACACCGGGCACTGGCGGTCGCGTCCGATGGCAATGCGGGTCCACTCCATCTCGCGCGCATCCAGAATCAGCAGGTACCCGGCCAGCGAACGGCCAATGCCGGCCACCAGCTTGATGGCCTCAGCCGCCTGCATGGTGCCGATGATGCCCACCAGCGGCGAAAACACGCCCATGGTCGCGCATTGCACTTCCTCGAATTCACGCTCCGGCGGGAACAGGCAGGCATAGCAGGGACTGGCGTCCTGACGCGGGTCGAACACGCTGACCTGGCCATCGAAACGGATCGCCGCGCCCGATACCAGCGGTACCCCCGCCGCCACGCAGGCGCGGTTGATGGCGTGGCGGGTGGCGAAGTTGTCACTGCAGTCCAGCACCACGTCGGCTGCGGCCACCAGGGCCTGCAGGCGCTCCCCCTCGACCCGTTCGGCCAGGGCGGTGACCTGCACGCCGGGGTTGATCTGCTGCAACGCCTGGCGACCGGATTGCACCTTGGGCTGGCCCACGCGCTCGGTGGTGTGCATGATCTGGCGCTGCAAATTGGTCAGGTCGACGGTGTCGTGATCGACCAGGGTGATGTGGCCCATGCCGGCCGAGGCCAGGTACATGGCCGCCGGCGAGCCCAGGCCGCCGGCTCCGATCACCAGCGCATGACCTTGCAGCAGGCGGGTCTGGCCTTCGATATCGATCTCGTCGAGCAGGATGTGGCGCGAGTAGCGCAGCAACTGTTGGTCATCCATCGTCAGATCTGCCCTGATTGATATGAAAAAAAGGGCCGCTGGCAAGTGCTAGCGGCCCGATGTGCCTGCCCGGAGGCGGCGTATTACTTGGTGGTATCGATCTTCTCGGCCGGCGCCTTGTTGTCACGGCGCTCGTCCTTGACCGGGGTGGCGTTCTTGCCTTCTTCGTTGCGCACTTCGGGCTTGGCGTTGGAGACCTTGACCGGCAAGCCCTTGAGCTGGTTCAGGGCCTGCATCAGCTGGAAGTCGTCCTTGCTGCCGAACTCCAGCGGCTTGCGCTTCTTCTCGGCGGCGATCAGGCGTTCTTCGGACTGTTCATCCATCGATTGCGCCTTGACCTCGGCGGACTTGTCCGTGTCGTTGGTGAGGTGCTTGGAGAGATCGGCCTCACGCAGGCGCAGGCCGTTCAAGCCATCGCCATCGGGATACTCGTCCACCATGATGTCCGGCACGATGCCACGGGCCTGGATGGAACGGCCCTTGGGCGTGTAGTAACGGGCGGTGGTCAGCTTGACCGCGGTGTTCTTCTCGGGCGGCAGCGCGATCACCGATTGCACCGAACCCTTGCCGAAGGACTGCGTGCCCATGATGGTGGCGCGCTTGTAATCCTGCAGGGCGCCGGCCACGATTTCGGAGGCCGACGCCGAGCCGCTGTTGATCAGAACCACCATCGGTACCTTCTTGATGGCATCCGGCAGGCGCGACAGCGGATCCGACAGCGGGTTGGAAGCGTAGTACTCGCGCTTGGCGTAGAAGGTCTGCTTGGAGCTGGGAAGCTGGCCGTTGGTGGAGACCACCACCGAATCCTTGGGCAGGAAGGTCGCGGCCACGCCGATGGCGCCCGGCAGCACGCCACCCGGGTCATTGCGCAGGTCCAGCACGAGGCCCTTCAGGTTGGGTTCCTGGGCGTAGATGGCAGCGAGCTTCTTGGACATGTCGTCCACCGTCGGTTCCTGGAACTGGGTCACGCGCACCCAGGCATAACCGGGCTCGACCACCTTGGACTTGACGCTCTGCACACGGATTTCCTGGCGGGTGATGGTCAGGATGATGGGCTTGTCTTCGTCCTTGCGGGCAATCGTCAGGGTGATCTTGGTGTTGGGTTCGCCGCGCATCTTCTTGACGGCTTCGTCCAGGGTCAGGCCCTTGACCGGGGTGCTGTCCAGACGGGTGATCAGGTCACCGGCCTTGATGCCGGCGCGGAAAGCCGGCGAATCCTCGATGGGAGAGATGACCTTGACATAGCCGTCCTCCATGCCGACCTCGATGCCCAGGCCCACGAACTTGCCCATGGTCCCTTCGCGCAGCTCCTTGTAAGCCTTCTTGTCCAGATAGGCGGAGTGCGGGTCGAGCGAGGCGACCATGCCGGAAATGGCTTCGGTCAACAGCTTCCTGTCATCGACCGGCTCGACGTAATCCGATTTGATGAGACCGAATACGTCGGCCATCTGGCGCAGCTCCTCCAGGGGCAGCGACGCCGTTGCATTCTTTTGCGCGATGGCGTCGAACTGAATCATCGCAGTGGCTCCAGCCACCATGCCCAAACCGATCAAACTGATATTCTTGAGTTTGCTGCCCATGTGTCACCTAGAAGTTACCCACCCCTGTGGGTCGAATGCGCGGCCTTGATACCGCATTTCAAAGTATAAACCCGATTGCTCATTACCGCCGCTGTTGCCTGCAGTGGCGATGGTTTCCCCGGCCTTGACCAGGTCGCCGGCGCGTTTCAATACCGACTGGTTGTTGCCGTAAATCGTCATGTACTGGTTGCCGTGGTCCACGATGATCAGATTGCCAAACCCGCGCAACCAATCCGCGAAGACCACCCGTCCTGCCGCCACCGCGCGCACTTCGGCCCCTTCAGGGGCGCGGATGAACAGGCCACGACTGGCCGGTCCGTCGCCGCGACGGGTGCCGAATTTCGACATCAGTTCACCCTTGACCGGCAGGTGCAATTGTCCGCGCAGGCTGGCAAAGGGCTTGCCAAAATTGTCCGCCTGCAGCTCGGGCAGGGTATCGTTGCGGCCCAGTGAGGCCTGTTGCGGCGGTTCGTCATCATCGATGGCGTCGGCCGGATCGGGCATCTTCGGTGCCGGCTTGCCTTCCCTGGCGGCCCGGGCCGCTTCGGCGGCGCGCTTCTCGGCGCGGGCGCGCTGTTCGGCCAGACGCTTCTCGCGTTCGGCCCTGGCTTTGGCCAATTGTTCCTGACGACGTCTCTCGCGGGCTTCGGCTTCGGCCTTTTTCTGCTGCTCGATGATCTGCGCCAGCTTGTCCACCAGGCTGGACAGACGCCGCTGGTCCTGCTCGAGATGGCCGGCTTGCTGGCGCTGGGCATTGAGTTTGGTGGACAGCTGCGTCAACAGGGCCTGGCGACGGCCCTTTTCGCGTTCCAGCACTTTCTTCTGCTCCAGTTCTTCCTGGGCGATTTCTTCCAGTTCGAACTTGGCGTTCTGGGTGTCGGCCTTGTTGGCGCGGATCGCCTGCTGGTTGGCGCGCAGGGTGTCGATCAGCCTGGCCTGGGCCTGCGAGACATAGCCCATGTACTGCAGCTCGCGGTTGATGCGATTGGGATTGTCACCGGAGAGCAGCAGCTTGATGCGGTCCTCATTGCCGGCTACGTATTGCTCGCGCAGCAGCCTGGAGAGCTGCGCCTGCTGGGCGTTGACCAGCACGGTCAGTTCGTTCAACTGCTTGACCAGTTGCGCCAGGCGCGCTTCGGTGGCCTGCTGTTCCTGTGCCAGATCGCGCAGTGAACGATTGGCCTTGGAAATGGCCTGTTCCGAGGCCGCCAGCGCGTCGGCGGCATTGTCCTTGGCGGTTTCGGTCTGGTCGATATCGCGCTTGAGCGCGGCGAGGCGTTGTTGCAGGTCGGCCTGCTCCTTCTCGGCGGCCTGCTTCTGCCGAGTGCGCTCGGTGAGCGGTTGGCCCTGCACCGCAGCGCACAGCAGCATGCCCGCCGCCAGCGCCGAGAGCAAGCGCACAGCGACTCGCGGCGCGCCCGACAACAGGGCCGAACGCGCCGGTGGAATGCACTTGACGGTAAGGGACGCCGCCTGTGCGGCCGGCGTCTTGCTGGAGAAACGCAGTTTTATTTCGACTTCCCTTGATTGGCCACCGCCTTGAGGGCTGCCTCGATGGCGGACTGGTCGCCCAGATAGTAACTCTTGATGGGCTTGAGGTCGGCATCCAGTTCATAGACCAGCGGCTGGCCGTTGGGGATGTTCAGGCCGACGATATCGTCATCGCTGATGCCGTCCAGATACTTGATCAGGGCACGCAGGCTGTTGCCGTGGGCCGAAATGATGATCTGCCTGCCGGCGCGGATGGCCGGGGCGATGGCGTCATTCCAGGCCGGCAGCACGCGGGCCACGGTGTCCTTGAGGCACTCGGTCAGCGGCACCTGCTCGCGCGAGAGACCGGCGTAGCGGGCATCGCCAAACGCGTCGCGCTCTTCGCCCGGGGTCAGGGGATTGGGCGGGGTGTCGTAGCTGCGGCGCCAGACCAGCACCTGCTCGTCGCCATACTGGGCGGCGGTCTCGGCCTTGTTCAAGCCTTGCAGGGCGCCGTAGTGGCGTTCGTTCAAGCGCCAGTCGTTCTTGATCGGGATGTACATCTGGTCCATTTCGTCCAGCGTGGTCCAGAGGGTGCGGATGGCGCGCTTCAACACTGAGGTATAGGCCAGGTCGAAGGAGAAACCGGCTTCCTTGAGCAGCTTGCCGGCCTGGCGGGCTTCGGCCACGCCCTTCTCGGTCAGGTCGACATCGACCCAGCCGGTGAAGCGGTTGGCCAGGTTCCAGGTCGATTCGCCGTGGCGCATGAATACGATTTTGTACATAGCAGGACTAGATTGATGATGGATAAACCGCTGCGGCTGCCCTAAAGATCGACTACGCGAAACCGGATACAAGCCGTAGACTAGACTGTTCGGTCCGAATGCAAACCGCGAATGCTTCTATTTTATAATGCCGGGATTCAGTAAACTCATTGGACTGCCGTGAAATTCATCATCGACAATATTTTCCTGATCGCCCTGGCCTTGGTCTCCGGCGGTGCGCTGCTGGTTCCCTACCTGCAGCAGCGCGGCAACAAGCTGAGCCTGCTGCAGGCCACGCAGATGCTCAACCAGGGCAAGGTACTGGTGCTGGACGTGCGTGAGGCCGAGCAATTCGCCGCCGGCCACCTGCGCGACGCCCGCAACATCCCCCTGAAAGAGTTGCCGCAGCGCATCGGCGAGCTCGACAAGCTCAAGGCCCGCCCGGTCATCGTGGTCTGCCAGACCGGCACCCAGGCCAACCGCGCCGAGGCTTCGCTGAAGAAGGCCGGCTTCACCGAGGTCTACGGCCTGAACGGCGGCATCGCCGCCTGGCAGGGCCAGGGCCTGCCGCTGACCACCAAGGAGGCCAAATGAGCGCTTCCGTAACCATGTACTGCACCGCCGTGTGCCCGTACTGCATGATGGCCGAGCGTCTGCTGGCCAGCAAGGGAATCACGCAGATCGAGAAGATCCGCGTGGATCTCGACCCTCAGCAGCGTGAGCTGATGATGCAAAAGACCGGCCGCCGCACCGTGCCCCAGATCTATGTCGGCGACACCCATGTCGGCGGCTTCGATGATCTGAGCGCGCTGGACCGCGCCGGCAAGCTGGACCCGCTGCTGCAGGCTTGATGCCAGGGCAGCAAACTCCCCCTATCGATTCACCGAACCTGAAAGAGATCCATGTCGGAACAGAACCAAGAAGCCCAACAGCAACCCGTTTTCCAGATCCAGCGCGTGTACCTGAAGGATCTGTCGCTGGAACAGCCGAATTCCCCGGCCATCTTCCTGGAACAGGAAGCGCCTTCGATCGAAGTGTCGGTGGACGTCGGTGCCGAAGCGCTGGCTGAAGGCGTGTTCGAATCGACCGTGACCATCACCGTCACCGCCAAGGTCAAGGACAAGGTGGCCTTCCTGGTCGAGGGCAAGCAGGCCGGCATCTTCGAGATCCGCAACGTGCCCGCTGAACAGCTGGACCCGCTGCTTGGCATCGGCTGCCCCAACATCATCTATCCGTACCTGCGCGCCAACATCGCCGACGCCATTACCCGCGCCGGCTTCCCGCCGGTGCACCTGGCCGAGATCAACTTCGAGGTGTTCTACCAGCAACGCCTGCAGGCCCTGGCCGAGCAGCAAGGCGCCACCCTGGTCAACAACGGCTCCAACGCCGTCAACTGATCGGACTTCACCCGCTGTCCGCCTGCCGGGCGCCCCGCATCCCCGGCGGCAGCCCGGTACGACAACAAGCCGCCGCAGCCTGTGCTGCGGCGCTTTCCCTTCTGCGGAGACCTTCACGATGAAACGCCTTCCCCTGATTCTTTGCGCTACCCTGCTCGGCGCCTTCATGGCCAAGGACGCCCTGGCCCTGGACTTCAAGTCGGTCGGCGCCTCGCCTGCCATCATGTACGACGCGCCCTCCGAAAAGGGTCGCCGCGTCTACGTGGCGCCGCGCGGCATGCCGGTCGAGGTGGTGCTGACCTATGGTGAATGGAGCAAGGTACGGGATGCCGCCGGTACGCTGTCCTGGATCTCCTCCAAGGCGCTCACGCCCAAGCGCATGCTGGTGGTCTCGGTGGCCAATGCGCGCATCTTCGGCGCCGCCGATGAGAGCAGCCCGGTGGTCTTCACCGCCGACAAGTCGGTCCTGCTGGAGATGCTGGAAAGTCCCAACAATGGCTGGGTCAAGGTGCGCCACCGCGATGGCCAGAGCGGCTTCGTGAAGGCCGGCGAGGTCTGGGGCGATTGAGCGAAGAAGCAGCGACAATGAAGATCTCCATTCTGGGCGCTGGCGCGTGGGGTACTGCGCTGGCCATTCCCCTGGCCCGCAAGCACCAGGTCGTGCTGTGGGGACGCAATGCCCAGGCCATGCAGCACGCCAGCCTGCAGCGCGAGAACAGTCTGTACCTGCCGGGATTTGCGCTGCCGCCTGAACTGACGGTGAGTTCGGATTTCGATGCCGCCGTGCGGCATGTCTGCGACGAGCCTGAAGATTCGCTGCTTATTGCGGCCTCGTCGGTGTCGGGCCTGCGTGAGCTGGCCGGACAATTGCGCGCCTATCCCATCCCCAACCTGGTCTGGCTGTGCAAGGGACTGGAAGAAGGTACGCGCCTGCTGCCGCATCAGGTGGTGCAGGAAGTACTGGGTTCGACGCTGGCCGCCGGCGTACTCTCCGGGCCCTCCTTTGCCCAGGAAGTGGCGCGCGGCCTGCCCTGCGCACTGACCATCGCCGGTGCCGACGCGGCCCTGTGCGAACGCGCGGTCGCAGCCGTGCACGGCAACAACATTCGCATCTATTCCAGCGATGACCTGGTGGGCGTGGAGATCGGTGGCGCGGTCAAGAACATCCTGGCCATTGCCACCGGCGTGGCCGACGGCCTGCAACTGGGCTTGAACGCCCGCGCCGCCTTGATCACCCGCGGCCTGGCCGAAATCACCCGACTCGGCGTAGCGCTGGGTGGGCGTGCAGAAACCTTCATGGGACTATCGGGCGTGGGCGACCTGATCCTCACCTGCACCGGCGACCTCTCGCGCAACCGGCGTGTGGGACTCGGGTTGGCACAGAACAAGAAGCTGGAAGATATCGTCGCCGAACTCGGTCACGTGGCCGAGGGAGTGCGCTGCGCACAGGCCGTGCGCGCCCTGGCGCACGAAAAAGGGATCGAGATGCCGATCACCGATGCGGTGGCGGCGGCCTTGTTCGACGGGGTATCGGTGCAGGACATGGTGGCCCGGCTGCTGGCGCGGGACCCGCGCGAGGAAAGCCTGTAGGCAGGCCTTTCCCGCGCCTCCATCCGGGCGGGAGATTCACCAATCCTCACTGCGCAAGTAAAGCCAAGAAAATGACAGCCGGAGCAGACATGCCTCCGGCTGTTTTTTTATCACGCGGGGATTCACCGGGATCCAGGCTGCAAACCGCCTGAATCCGACCTGCCTCAACGCGCGATGATGTCGCTTTCCATCTTGGGGCGCTTGAAGCGCTGCGGCGAACCGCCTTCGAGCGCGTCATCCATCTGCTTGGAGATCTTGTCGTAACGCGCACTGCAGTCATCGTCCTGACGGGCGGCTTCGGCGCCCTTGAGGCGCTTGGCCAGACGGGAACTGCGCGCGTCCCCGCCCATGACGTATTGCTGGGCGGCGCGGCCGGCGTGGTTATTGTTCGTGGTCTTGTTGCGTTGTATGGCTTGCATCGTATTTCCTCTTACGTCGCTGACGCTCAACGTTCTTCCATCCTGAGTTGTTGTTCGGAAGAACACGCAGCGCCCCGGAAGATGTTGCCTGCCAACTTGATTCCGGGAGACTGCTCCAGATACACAAGCGCTACGTTTCTTGACAGCGCTTTAGGTATGTAACGCCCGAACCGCATTTTGGAATACGCGAAAAGTCAGTATTTTGTCAGCCAAATTGAAATTACTTGCGTGAAACAATCCTTTGCGGCTGTGCACAAACGGCGCAAACCCGCATCCATCAAGGCTGACGGCGCTGTCAGATTGCTCCGCGCCGTGCGCTTTTACTCAACAAAAATAGAGAAAAAAAGTGTTGCGAAACGTATCGTCCTTCAGTTTTCGCGACAAAAAAGCGACGAAGAATGACTCAACTGCTGGAGGGTCTGGCGCCGTGACGGTTCATGGATGCACAGGAACGAGCAGCCCCAGGTCGGCCGGCACCAGTGAAAAAACCTTCGCATCGCGTGGTTCGCCATGAAAGACCAGGCGATTGCGGGCCAGGCATTCCAGCGTGGCTCCAGCCTTCTCGGCCACCCGCTGGCTGCGCAGGTTACCGGCCTGGGCCACGATTTCCAGCCGGGTCAGGCCGGCCCGGGAAAAGGCGAAAGCCGCCGCCGCCCGCGCGGCCAGGGCGGCGATGCCACGCCCGGTATAACCCTCGCGCACCCAGTAGCCCAAGTTGGCCATCTGGTTCAGCTGGCTGACCTGGTTGATGGCGACCGAGCCGATCACCAGGCCGTTGCTGCGATCGATGATGTTGAAGTCGTAGGCCGCGTGAACATGCCATTGCTCGATGGAACGTTGCAGGAACAGCTTGGCATCCAGCAGGCCGTATTCGGGCGTGCACCAGGCTTCCCACTGGCTGATGGCGGCGCGCGACTGGTGTACTGCGTCATACAGCGCCGGGGCCTCGCGCAGGCCCAGCGGACGCACTTCAATGGCGCGGTCGCAATGGATGATTTGCCGTTCGCGGTCTAGGGAGCGGAGCATGGGAACCGTTGGGTGAAGTTTCTTGCTGATCTTACCGAAATCGGGCGCAGCGGGAACTGTCCCTGCGGTCAGCCCAGTTGCGCACGCAACTGCGCCAGATGGGTGATGACCGCCACCTCCTCCGGCATCTCCGGATGCACGCCATGCTCCTGCAGGGCGATCACCTGCATGCCCGCTGCCAGTCCGGCCTGCACGCCCGGCAGGCTGTCTTCCACCACCGCGCAGCGCTGCGGGGCCACCCCCAGGCGTTCGGCGGCGAACAGGAACAGGGCAGGATCGGGTTTCCAGCGCTGCACGTCGTAGGCACTGAAGATGCGGCCGGCGAAATGCGGCAGCAGGCCGGTGACCCGCAGGCACAGCTCGATCTTGTGATGCGGGGCATTGGAGGCCAGGGCGAAGGGTAGATGCAGCTGCTCCACCATCTCCAGGGCACCGCTGATGGGTTGCAGGTGCCGCTCCAGCATGACGCCCATGCGCGCGCGCAACTCCTGCTCGAAATGCCCCGGCAGTGCCTGGCCGCTCAATTGCTCGATATGCGAGATGCACCACTTCATGCTCACCCCGCGAAAGCGCGCCAGCGCTTCCTCGGGACTGAGTACGACGCCATACCCGGCGACATATTCGGACCAGGCACGCGCGGCCACCACTTCGCTGTCGACCAGGGTGCCGTCGCAGTCGAAGATGACCAGTTCCGGCGCGGCAGAGGGGTGCTTCATCGTTGCTCCTTGTGATTCAGAAGGCAGGGGCCGCCCTCTTCAAGGAGCCGCCGACGCCATCAAAGTTCGCCGTAGGAATGCAGGCCCGAGAGGAACATGTTCACGCCCAGGAAGGCGAAGGTCGTCACCAGCAAGCCTACCAGCGCCCACCAGGCTGCGGTCCGCCCACGCAGGCCCTTCATGAGGCGCATATGCAGCCAGGCCGCATAGTTGAGCCAGACGATCAGGGCCCAGGTTTCCTTCGGATCCCAGGACCAGTATCCCCCCCAGGCCTCGGCCGCCCACAGTGCACCGAGGATGGTGGCGATGGTGAAGAAGGCAAAGCCGACTGCAATGGCCTTGTACATCACGTCATCGAGCACCTCCAGCGTGGGCAGGCGGTCGGCCAGGATACCTCGCTCGCGCAGCAGATAGGCCACCGCCACCATGGCAGCCAGGGCAAAGGTGCCGTAGCCGATGAAGTTGGCCGGCACGTGGATCTTCATCCACCAGCTCTGCAGGGCCGGCACCAGCGGCTGAATCTCGGCCGCATCCCGGGACACGGTATACCACATCAGGAAACCCACCGCCGCCGTGATGACCGTCAGCACGAAGGCGCCGAGCTGGCGCGTTGCGTAACGTTCTTCGTAGTACAGGTAGAAAAGCGCCGTGATCAGGCAGAACAGGACGAAAACTTCATATAAATTGGAAATCGGGATGTGGCCCACATCCGCACCGATCAGGTAGGACTCATACCAGCGCACCATCATGCCGGTGAAGCCCAGCACCACGGCGGACCAGCACAGGCGTGAGCCGATCGCGCTGCCGGTGCCGGCGGTGGTGGCCAGGCCGCCCCAGTAGAACAGGGTGGACAGGCAGAACAGCGCGCTCATCCAGAGGATGGCGGACTGGCTGGAGAGCAGGTATTTCAGCAAGAATTTCTTGTCGGCCATTTCCAGCGCGCCACCATACATGGCAATGGCACCCAGCGAGAGCACCGCGATCACCAGCATCAGCAGGCGTACCGGCTTCCAGTGCCAGCCCAGCCCGGCGAAGGTGGGAGCGGCCAGCAGCAGCACGGCCTTCTCGTAATAGTCCATGTAGCCGCCGAAGCGTCCCAAGGCATACAGCGATGCTGCCACCAGCGCGGCAGCATAGATCCAGTCGACGATGCCGAGGCGCCGGAAATAGCCTTGCTCTTGCTCGTAGGCCTGGTTTGCTTGAGTCAATTCCATTGCGTTCTCCAATACTGCTGTCCCGGACCATGCTGCGCGCGCCGGGGGTTCCCGCCGGAGCCCGGCGGCATGAGGGATCTAGGCCGAGGGACCTGGGGCGGATGGTCCCGCACCGGTCAGACGACCCTTCATCTGTTCGAATTCCTTGTCGAAGTCCAGCGTGCGGCGCTGCGTGCTCATGGCCAGCAGCGCCTGGCTGCCCTGCCCCTCGGGGCCGGGCTTGATCCAGATCCACAGGCGTCGTTCACGAATGTACAGCATCGAGAACACGCCCAGCACCAGGAACAGGCAACCGAGGTAGACCACCTTCTTGCCGGGCGAGCGCGTCACCTGCAGCACCGAGGCCTTGATCTCCTGGAAGCTGGTCAGTTGCAGGAACACCGGCGCCGGGTAGAAGGCCGCATCGGCCAGGGCATTGATGGCCAGTTGCAGATAGCGGCCATGTTTCTCGTCGCTGCTCACCGGGCCCAGACCATCCCGGGCGCGCGCGGCTTGCCACAACTCCCACATGCTGCCGTTGAGGATCTTCATGAAGATGTCGGCGGCCTTTTCCTGTTCGGCGGCGGGCAGTTGCTCCAGGAAGCGCGTCACGGCGATGTAGCCGGAGACCTTGCCGTCACCGGCAAAGATGCTCAGGCCGCGCAGGGCCGACTGCTCCAGTTGCTCGCGCAGCACGGGTGAAGCGTCGCGTCCGTTGCTGATGGCCTGGCGGGCGTAGCGGCGCGCCGCTTCCTCGCGCAGGGAGGGATTGGCCAGGGCGGCGCGCAGGCGCATCCATTCGGCCACGCTGTCGTTGTCATCGGCGGGAATGCGCAGGTAGCGGAACGGCTGGTCGGGCTGCTCGCGCATGCCGGCCAGGAAGACGTCGGCGCCATCAATGGGCAGCGACTGCATGTAGTTGAAATATTCGCGCGCCTGCCCGGTCTTGTCGCGCAGCTTGTATTGCACGCTCGGACCGACATTCTTGAAGTCCTTGCTGTTGGCGTTCTTGGCACCGGAGCCGAGATGCTTGTCGAGATCGGCGATGAAGCCGCCATTGACGCTCTTGCCGACATTGACCGCACGGGCATCGCCCGCAGTCGGGCCCGACGTCTGGCCGGAAGCGGCCGCCTGCATGTTCTCCACGTTGAACGGACGGAAACCGCTCCATTCGATGGTGTAATCGCCCATGCCCGCCGGCAGCGGCGTGCTGCCGTTGACTTCGCCGGACAGGTCGAAGTGGCTGTTGCTACCGCCGCGCATCGGATAGGCAACCAGCTTGAGCTTGCTGCCGCCGTCCTCGAAGCTGGACTGGTAGATCGCCACACCGTGATAGATCAGCGGTTCGTTGACCTTGATGGTGGCGGCGGTCTCCTTGCCGGTTTCGTGGTCGCGCACCACCACTTCGCTGGCGAAGAGCTTGGGCATGCCGGTCGAGTAAAAGTCGATGATGAAGCGCTTCAACTGGATGGTAAAGGGCAGGTCCTGGATCATCACGCCATCCTTCTGCGGGATGATGGCGGTGCTGCTGCTGGAACCTTCCGGAATCAAGGTGTTGCCACGGAAAGTCGGATTGTTCAGGCCCAGGCGATAGCGTTCGGGAATCTCGGAAATGATGCCATTGCCGGCAAAGGCCGATTTGCCGTAGAACCATTGCTGGAAGCGGATCGGCAAGTCCGAATCGAGCAGGCCGCCCAGGCAGATGATGACGATGGCGGCGTGGGCGAAGATGTAGCCCCACTTGTTGGCCGCCCCCTGCTTGGCCGCCAGCAGCATGCCGCCTTCCTTGTCGGCCAGCCTGGTCTTGTAGCCGCGCGCGCCCACCTGGCGCCGTAGCCGGGCAGCGGCGTCGGCCGGCGCTTCGGCCGTGGTCCACTCATGCTTGTGATGGAAATTGCGCAGTGACTGCTCGCGGACGTTGTCGCGCCAGCTCTTGATGTCGCGCAGCATCTTGGGGCCGTTGCGGGCGATGCAAAGCGAGGTCGACAGCACCAGGAAACCCATGATCAGCAGGAACCACCAGGCCGAATACACCGCATACAAACCCAGCTTGCCGAAGATCTCGAACCAGAACGGGCCGAACTGGTTCACGTAGTTGGGCATGGGTTCGTTCTGCTTCATCACGGTGCCGATCACCGAGGCGATGGCAATGAGCGTGAGCAGGCTGATCGCAAAGCGCATCGATGAGATCAGTTCCACGGCCTCGCCCAGCCAGCGCTGGCGGGTCCTGATCTGGATTCCTTGGGTACTGCTGCCCGTCGTCATATTCCTGCCTTACCGGACCGGGCCTGCCGGTTCCGCTTACCTTGGGGGGATCTCCTTGCCAGCAGGCAAAGCGATGCGAACCCGGAATTCTACCGCTCCGGGAGAAAGTCCGTGATACGCGCCTGCGTAACCCGGGTATGTCGGGACGCTTATCTGGTCCGGCCAAAGGCCATCATGCCGTGCAACGGCGCCCCGGCACTACGATGTACGTCAATCCACATGAAAAAAGGCGGCACGTCGGCCGCCCCTTTCCTGACCCGCACCGTCTGGCGGCGGTGCCTGATTACTTCAGGCCGGCGATGTAGTCGGCCACGGCCTTGATTTCCTTGTCCGACAGGCGATCGGCGATGGCGTTCATCTGGACGCTGTTGGACCGGGCACCGCCCCGGAAGTTGGTCAGCTGGGCCACCGTGTAGTCCTGGTGCTGGCCGGCCAGGCGCGGATACTGGGCCGGGATGCCGGCGCCGTTGGGGCTGTGGCAGCCGGCACAGGCCGGCACGTTCTTGGCGGCGATGCCGGCGCGCCAGATGTGCTTGCCCAGGTCGATGGTGTCCTTGTTCTTGGCCGCGCCCGGCTTGGGTGCCTGGGCCGCCAGGTAGGCGGCGATGTTGTGGATGTCTTCATCCGAGAGCGCCTTGGCCATCGGTGACATCACGGGATTGTTGCGCTCGGGCGTGCGGAAGTTCAGCAGCTGCTTGGCGATGTAGGCCTCGTGCTGGCCCGCCAGCTTGGGATTCTGGGTGATGGTCGAATTGCCGGCCGCGCCGTGGCAGGACACGCAGGCCACGATGTTGCGGGCATTGTCGCCATTGGTGTAGAGGGCTTCCCCCTTGGCCGGGTCGGCCTTGATCGGGGCTTTCTTGTCATCGGCCGCATGGGCCGCCGAGGACACTGCCAGCACGGCAGCAAGAACGGTATACAACAGTGGGGAAAAGGCACGGTTCATTCGTCACCCTAATACTTATTGTGGAATTGAGAGATTTTGCCCGTTCGGCGGCTGGCTGCCCCCTGCCCAAATGCCTGTTGTTTGACCTGTCTCCAACGGCCGCCATATTTTTTGCTTGCCTGGCGTCAACGAGGCGTTGGGTTTCGGGCCATTGTACAATAGCTTCTCCGCGTTTTTCCCTCCTCTTTCGGATTTCCCCCCACCATGTCGCAACTTTGGCAAGCCCGTTTCTTCACCACCGTCAATCACCTGCGGGACCTGCCCAAGACCAGTGTGCCGGAAATCGCCTTCGCCGGCCGTTCCAACGCCGGCAAGTCCAGCGCCATCAACGTGCTGTGCAACCAGAAGCGCCTGGCCTTTGCCTCCAAGACGCCGGGACGTACCCAGCACATCAACTATTTCTCGCTGGGCGGCGCCCATGTGGGCCAGCACCGCAATGACGAGGCGCGCCCCGACGAGATCCGCGCCATGCTGGTGGACTTGCCCGGTTACGGCTATGCAGAAGTGTCCGGCTCGGCCAAGCATCACTGGCAAGCCTTGTTGGGTGACTACGTGCGCCAGCGCGAACAGCTGGCGGCACTGGTGATGATCGTCGATTCGCGGCGCCCCTTCACCGATCTGGATATCCAGATGATCGAGTGGTTCGCCCCCACCGGCAAACCCATCCATTGCATCCTGAGCAAGGCCGACAAGCTCAACCGCAACGAATCCACCAATGCCCTGCGCCAGGCCCAGACCTACCTGAGCAGCTATGTGGATGAGCATGGACAGCCCTTCCCCTTCACGGCCCAGTTGTTCTCGGCCTTGAAGCGCATCGGTCTCGAAGAAGCCAACGACAAGATCCTTGAACTGGCCGGTCTCAACGACGCCGCCACACCGGTGGACCAGGCCCAAGGTGAAGGAAAAGGCGGGACCCAGCCCGAAACCCCGCAAGCCTGATCGCCGACAAGGCAGAATCCCTGCAAACGGAGTACAACGCATGAATAAAAAAACCCCGGAGAACAGGGAAATTCTCCGGGGAAGAACGCTTTTCGCTTGCGCGATCAGCCCCGCTCAGGGAGGGAAGGGGAAGCGGGAGGTGAAAAAATCACCTGCAGCCAAGATAATGTAAGTCGCGGAAATTTGGGCGGATTTGCAATCAAAGGAATCAAATCTCCGAAGATAGCGATATTTGTCTCGAAATAATTCCAAGATCGCCTCAAATAACATCTAATTTTTGAAAGCTGACCTATGTCCTTGACCGATTTCAGTTCCAACGCCGGCTACCCTGCCCTGCGCATGCGTCGCATGCGCCGCGACGCCTTCTCGCGCGCCCTGATGGCCGAAAACGTCATCACCAGCGCCGACCTGATCTATCCGGTCTTTGTGCAGGAAGGCCAGAACCTGCGCACGCCCGTGGCCTCGCTGCCGGGCGTGGAGCGCCTGTCGCTGGATGCGCTGCTGCCGGTGGCCGAGGAATGCGTCAAGCTGGGCGTGCCGGTGCTGGCCTTGTTCCCGGTGATCGATCCGGCCCTGAAGACGCCTGACGGCATCGAAGCCACCAACCCCGACGGCCTGGTGCCGCGCGTGGTGCGCGCGCTCAAGGAGCGCTTCCCCGAACTGGGCGTGCTGTGCGACGTAGCGCTGGACCCCTACACCAGCCACGGCCAGGACGGTGTGCTCGACGAGACCGGCTACATCCTCAACGATGAAACCATCGCGCTGCTGGTCAAGCAGGCGCAAACCCAGGCCGATGCCGGCGTGGACGTGGTGGCCCCCTCGGACATGATGGACGGCCGCATCGCCGCCATCCGCGCCATGCTGGAAGCCCAAGGCCACATCTACACCCGCATCATGGCCTACTCGGCCAAGTACGCCTCGGCCTTCTACGGCCCCTTCCGCGACGCCGTCGGCTCGGCCGCCAACCTGGGCAAGGGCAGCAAATCCACCTACCAGATGGATCCGGCCAACAGCGACGAAGCCCTGCGCGAAGTGGCGCTGGACCTGCAGGAAGGCGCCGACATGGTCATGGTCAAGCCCGGCATGCCCTACCTGGACATCGTGCGCCGCGTGAAGGATGAATTCCGCGTGCCCACCTTCGCCTACCAGGTCAGCGGCGAATACGCCATGATCAAGGCCGCCGCCCAGAATGGCTGGCTGGACCACGACAAGACCATGATGGAAGCCATGATGGCCTTCAAGCGTGCTGGCGCCGATGGCGTGCTGACCTACTTCGCGCTGGACATCGCGCGCAAGCTCAAGCAGGGCTGATCCCTCTGCCACCCCAGGCCCGGCCGATGACCGACGATCCCGTACTCGCCCTGTTCACACAGCTGCGGCCACGCCTGTTCGGCGTGGCCTACCGCATGCTGGCCTCGCGCAGCGAGGCCGACGACGTCCTGCAGGACGCCTGGCTGCGCTGGCATGCCCAGGACAAGTCGGTCCTGAACTCGGCCGAAGCCTGGCTGGTCACGGTGGTCACGCGCCTGTGCATCGACCGCCTGCGCCAGCTGCAGCAGGAGCGCCAGCACTACGTCGGCCACTGGCTGCCGGAGCCGCTGGTGGGCCTGGCCGACCCGACGCCGGAGATCGACCTGTTCGGCGCGGCCCGCCTGGCCCCCTCGCCGGAAGCCCTGCTGGAACAGCAAAGTGACGTTTCCTTCGCCTACCTGCTGCTGCTGGAGCGCCTCAAGCCCGAGGAACGCGCGGCTTTCCTGCTACGTGAAGTATTTGACAACGACTACCCCGACATCGCCGCCATCCTCCAGAAGTCCGAAGCCAATTGCCGCCAGCTGGTGCATCGCGCCCGCGAGCGGCTGGCGCGACAGGAGGCCGATGGCATCACCCGCACCTCAGTACGCGCCGCTTCCAGCCCCGTCACGCGCGAAACCCACGCCCTGCTGCTGGAGAAATTCATGCAGGCCGTGCAAAGCGGCCAGCGCGAGGCCATGCTGGGCCTGCTGGCCGAGGATGCGCGCCTGATCGGCGACGGTGGCGGCAAGGTGGCCTCGTTCCCGCACCCGCTGGCCGGTGGCGAGCGCATCTCCTGGCTCTACTACGCCAACGTGCGGCGCTTCGCCCGGCGCATCGTCTATCGCGCGGCCTGGATCAACGGCAGCCCGGGCTTGCTGCGCTACGTCGATGGCGCGCTGGAATCGGCCCAGGTGCTGGAATCGGATGGCCTGCGCATCCACGCCATCTATGTGGTGCGCAACCCCGACAAGCTGGCCGCCATCGTCCAGCAGAACACGCCGCCCTGAGATTTTTCAGATTTCTTCATTTATTTTTGATCGAATCTGTCACAAGGGGCGAGCCCACTCCGTCTAGAAGGGGAACAGCGGCGATTGGCGTCGTTGTCACCTTTTCCCCGATGGAGAATCCTCATGTCCGACTTCAAGCAACGTCTGCCCCATGCCAAGCTCGCCGCACCCGCCTTCAATGGCCTGCTCAAGGCCAGCGAGGTGGTCCACCAGAGCGGTGTCGATCCCAAGCTGCTGGAACTGATATTCCTGCGCGTATCGCAACTGAACGGCTGCGCCTTCTGCGTGGACATGCACTCCCATGACCTGCTGCAGAAAGGCGAAGACCAGCAGCGCCTCAACACCCTGGCGGCCTGGCGCGAAATCCCCTTCTTCACCGACGCCGAGCGCGCCGCGCTGAACTGGGCCGAGCGCTTCACCCACCTGCACCAGCAGGACGCCGACAAGGAAGATGCCGCCTTCGCCCAACTGCAAGAGCATTTCAGCGATACCGAGATCGCCAACCTGACCTTCGCGGTCGCCATCATCAACGCCTGGAATCGCCTGGGTGTGGCCATGCGCCCGCAAGTGGCGCGTCGCACCTGAGCCATCGGCGCCCAGGCGAAAAAAAACGCACCCCGGTCACCCGGGATGCGTTGAACATGGTCCGATCCACATCAGACTTCTTGCTCAAAAACTGGCGGGCGGCGGCATCACGCGCGCCACCCGGCTTGATTTGATTACGTCGGTGCGCTCACTTCCACAGTGCACATTTGGATTCGGCCTTGGTCATGTAGGCTTGCTCGCCGGGGATGGTCTGCACCAGCTTGTAGTAGTCCCAGGGACGCTTGGATTCGGAAGGTTTCTTCACTTCCATCAGGTACATGTCGTGCACCATGCGGCCGTCCGGACGCACCACGCCATTGCTGGTGAAGAAATCATCGATACGATGCTTGCGCAGGTAATCCATGACCTGATCGGCATCGGTACTGCCCACGGCCTTGACCGCCTTCAGGTACTGGCCCACGGCCGAAGCGTCGCCGGCCTGGAACATGGAGGGCATCTTCTTCATCTTCAGGAAATAACGATTGGCCCAGGCGCGGCTCCGGTCGTTCAGGTCCCAGTACCAGCCATCGGTCAGGTACATCCCTTGGGTCAGTTGCAGGCCCAGCGAATGGGTATCGTTGATGAAGATCAGCAGCCCGGCCAGCTTCATGGTCTTGTTCACGCCGAATTCATTGGCGGCCTTGATGGCATTGATGACGTCACCACCGGCCACGGCCAGGCCCAGGATCTGGGCCTTGGACGACTGCGCCTGCAACAGGAAGGACGAGAAATCCGAGGTCGCCAGCGGCACCCGCGTCGCGCCCACGACGTTACCGCCATTGCTCTTGACGACGTCGCTGGTGTCCTTTTCCAGCGAGGTGCCAAAGGCATAGTCCGCCGTCAGGAAATACCAGGACTTGCCGCCCTGGCGCGTGATGGCCGCGCCCGTGCCTCGCGCCAGAGCCGTGGTGTCGTAAGCGTACTGGATGGTGTAGGCATTGCATTCCTCGTTGGTCTGGCGCGTGGTGCCGGCTCCGACGGAGAGGAAGATCTTCTTCTTTTCGGCCGCCACCTTGCCCATGGCCAGGCTGGCCGCCGAATTCACCCCGCCCACCAGCATGTCCACGCCGTCGCGGTCAAACCATTCGCGGGCCTTGTTGGCGGCGATGTCGGCCTTGTTCTGGTGGTCGGCAAAGACCAGTTCCACTTTCTTGCCGTTGATGGTGCCGCCGGCATCGGCAATGGCCATGCGGATGGCTTCGACACCGCCCTGGCCGTCGAAGTCAGCATAGGTGCCAGACATGTCGGTGATGAAGCCGATCTTGATGGTATCGCCCGCCGCGTGAGCGGATGGCAGGGTGGCTGCGCCCAGCAGGGCACAGGCGGCCGACAGCGCGGCGCGCCGGATGAATGCGGTCATGGGGGTCTCCTCCTCTAGGGGTCTTGGAATGTCGTTCTTGTTGCGACCCCGCAATCGAGTGCGGGGAAGGTCTTGCGGGACCGGCAGTCCCTTGCCGGTCCGGTCTTGCGTACGGACAATCAGCCGACGGTAGCGCGCGTCTGTTCGCCATCGACCAGGCGCATCAGGCCCAGCGGGTTGGCGTTTTGCAGTGCGGCCGGCAGCATCGCGTCCGGGTAGTTCTGGTAGCACACCGGGCGCAGGAAGCGCTCGATGGCCAGCGTGCCCACCGAAGTGCCACGGGCGTCGGACGTGGCCGGATACGGGCCGCCGTGCACCATCGCATCGCACACCTCGACACCGGTCGGGAAGCCGTTCAAGAGCAGGCGGCCTGCCTTCTGTTCGAGGATGGCAATGAGGTCCTGGTTGCCTTGCAGGTCGCCGATTTCGGCTTGCAGGGTGGCGGTCAGCTGGCCGTTCATCTTGGCGGCGAAGTCCAGCAGTTGCTCACGGCTTTCCAGCTCGACGATCACGGTGGAGGGGCCGAAGACTTCTTCTTCCAGCGGCGCTTCCTTGGAGAACAGCAGCGCGGCATCGGCCTTGAACAGGTGTGGCACGGCCTGGGTGTAGCTGGTGCCGCCGGTGGCGATGACCTTCACGCCCGGCAGCTGGGTCAGGCGAGCGACGCCGCCGTTGTAGTGGGTCAGGCCGCCGCTGTTGAGCATGGTGGCCGGATTGCTGCCGCCGAAGGCTGCCGACAGCTTCTCGATGAAGGCAGTCAGTTCCGGCGACCGCACACCCAGGAGCAGGCCCGGGCTGGTGCACAGCTGGCCCACGCCGACCGTGACGGAGCCGGCCAGGTCCTTGGCGATGGCGTCACCGCGCACCTTCAGGGCTTCGGACATCAGGATGATGGGGTTGATGCTGGACATCTCGGCAAACACCGGGATCGGCTGCGGACGCGCTGCGGCCATGTCGCACAGGGCGCGGCCACCGCGCAGCGAGCCGGTAAAGCCCACGGCCTGGATGCCGGCGCTCTTGACCAGCTGGGCACCGACGCGATCACCGTAGATCATGTTGAAGGTGCCGGCCGGCATGCCGGTCTTCTTGACGGCGCGCTCGATGGCATTGGCCACCAGTTCGGAGGTGACCAGGTGGCCGCTGTGGGCCTTGAACACCACCGGGCAGCCGGCCGCCAGGGCGGCAGCGGTATCACCACCGGCCACCGAGAACGCCAGCGGGAAGTTGCTGGCACCGAACACGGCCACCGGGCCCACGCCGATCTTGTACTGGCGGATGTCCGGACGCGGCAGCGGCTGGCGTTGCGGCAGGGCGGTATCGATGCGGGCACCGTAGAAGTCGCCACGGCGCAGGACCTTGGCGAACAGGCGCATCTGGCCGCTGGTGCGGGCGCGCTCACCGGCCAGGCGCGGGGTGGCCGGCAAGGCGGTTTCGCGGGCCACGCAGGCGAGGAAGTCCTCGCCCAGGGCGTCGATCTCGTCGGCGATGGCTTCCAGGAACAGCGCGCGCTGTTCGGCGGCAATGGCGCGGTACAGCGGATAGGCCTTCTCGGCCGCATCCACGGCGGCGGCGACTTCCTGCTCGGTGGCGGTCAGGAAGGGCGTCTCGAAGAGCGCGCCGGTGGTCGCGTCCACGCTGTGCAGGGCGACGTCGCCCTGGCCGCTGCGCTGGCCGCCGATGTAGTTGTGTCCTAGGATCTTGTCACTCACGTTGTGCTCCTGCTGGTGTCGTTGATGCCGCCCGGGGTCGGGTCAGGCAAGAAAGCTGCGCCCGCGCGAGGCGGGAGCAGCTGAGGGGAAGGTGCGAGGCAGGCCGCTCATGGCCTGCCCGCGCTGTCGATTGTCGGCCATCACATGGATTGCTGCAGCATGTTCAGGTAATCCTGTTCCGAGGCCTCACGCGGATTGGTCTTGTGGCTATGGTCGGCCAGCGCGCCCTGGATGATCTGCGGGAACTGCGATTGGCTCACGCCCAGCTCGCCCAGGCCGGCCGGCAAACCCAGGCGACGGCTCATGTCGCGGATCGCCGGACCGATCTCGGCACCGCTGGCCAGGCCCATGGCGTGGGCCATGCGGGCCATCTTGTTGTCCTTGACCATGCTGGGCGCGCTTTCATTGAAGGCAATGATGGCCGGCAGAAAGATCGCGTTCAGGGTGCCGTGGTGCAGCTTGGGATTGATGCCGCCCAGCGAGTGCGACAGGCTGTGTACGCAACCCAATCCCTTCTGGAAGGCCATGGCGCCCTGCATGGAGGCGCTCATCATGTTCAGCCGCGCTTGGCGGTCACCCGGTTCACGGGTAGCGCGCTCGATGTGCGCCCAGGCGCGCCACAGGCCGTCCAGGGCGATGCCGTCGGCAGGCGGGTTGAAGGCCGGGGCCATGAAGGTCTCCAGGCAGTGCGCGATGGCATCCATGCCGGTGGCGGCCGTCATCAGCGGCGGAAGGCCCAGGGTCAGTTCGGGGTCGCAGAGGGCCAGCTTGGGGACCAGGTGCGGTGAGATGATGCCGACCTTGCGGCCATCGTCGAGGATCAGGATGGCGCCCCGGCCGACTTCGCTGCCGGTGCCGGCGGTGGTCGGAATGGCGATCACCGGGGCGGTCTTGGCCGTAATGTTGGCCAGGCCACCTTCGATGAGGGCAAAGGATTTCAGCGGGCCTTCGTGGGTGCCGCAGACGGCCACGCCTTTGGCCAGGTCGATGGAGGAACCGCCGCCGACGGCCACGATGCCGTCACAACCCTGTTGGCGGAACAGCATCACCGCCGCGCGCACTGCGCCTTCGTTGGGGTTGGGCGGTGTCTGGTCATAGACCACTGCGCTGGCACCTTCCTTGAGCTGGCCCAGGACCTTGTCCAGCAGGCCGGCGTTGCGGATGCCCATGTCGGTCACCACCAGCGGCTTCTTGATACCCAGGCGGTCGCATTCCTGCTGCAGCAGCGCCAGCGCGCCATAGTCGAACTGCACCTGGGTAATGTAGTTGATGAGTGCCATTACATAGCCTTGATTTATAGATGTCTCCACCGGGTCCGCCATCGGCGGGCTTGCTCAGAAACCCTGCAGGAGCCAGCGTTTCCCAATAGGGGACCCGCTTTGGAAAGTCAGACTCTAAGCCATCAGGGGCTGCTTGGCTAATGAGAGCTGTTGATATGGGTATAACCAACGCTCATACTAGAACCCATGTTCTAGTGGCTTCTTTGAGGATGATTTCCATGCACACCGCCTTGCCCTCGCTGGCCTCCATCACCTCGCGCCTGCACCTGCGCCAGTTGCGGCTGCTCATCGCGCTGTCCGACCATGGTTCCCTGCTCAAGGCGGCCGAGCAGGTAGCGCTGACCCAGCCGGGCGCCAGCAAGGCCTTGCAGGAAATCGAGAGCACGCTCGGTGCGCAATTGTTCACCCGCACCAATCGCGGACTGGAGGCCACCGAGCTGGGCCATTGCGTGATCCGCTATGCGCGGCTGATCCAGACCGACCTGACTCACCTGCGTGAAGAAATGTTATCCATCATGCAAGGCCACGGTGGACGGCTGGCCGTGGGCACCATCATGGGCGCGGTGCCGCTCTTGACCGATGCGCTCACGCGATTGCTGGAGGCGCATCCGACGCTGTCGGTGGAAATTGTCGAAGACACCAGTGCGCGGCTACTGCGCCTGCTGGACCAGGGGCGGCTGGACCTGGCGATCTGCCGCACCAGCATCAGCCAGCGCCCGGACCTGTATGACGCCTTCAACATCCATGACGAAGAGCTGGCTGTGGTAGCCAGCGTGCAACATCCGCTGGCCGGGGCACAGAGCCTGCAACTGGCCGACCTGGCCGATTCGCGCTGGGTGGTCTATTCGGCCAACATGCCCATGCGCCTGACGCTGGAGCGCGAATTCCATGATGCCGACCTGCGCTTCCCGCTGCACCTGATGGAAACCACCTCGGCCTTCACGACCTTGTCGCTGCTGCAGAAGAATCCGCACTTCGTGGCGCTGCTGTCGGTGGATGTGGCGCAGTTCTGCACGCGCTTCGGCATGACGCGCATCCTGCCGCTGAAGCTGCATACGCGCAGCGAGCCCTATCAACTGGTGACACGGCGCGGTACGCTCCTGTCGCCGGTGGCGCGGTTGTTCGTGGATGGATTTGCGCGCGGGGTGGCGGCGCCGGGCTGACTCGGCCGAGTCAATCGAAGCGCCGAATCCATGCGAGGGTTTCTTCATTGTCGTCCAGACCCTGCGGGACGCGGAACAGACCGCTGCGATATGTCTCGAACCGGATCGCTTTGGTATAGCGGGCCACCAACCTGTAGGCTTCCGGAACCTCATCACGCCAGGTGTCGCCGATCTGCGGAAAGGCTCCGGCCTGGATCACCACTCCGCCGGGGTAGTCGTGCACCTCGCACACCGGCTCCAGCGCCGCTCGCATCTTGTCGCGTCCTCCCAATTCTTCAACCAGCACATCACACAGTACGGTCAGCCAGTTCACGCATTTGATGCGGTTGTGAATGGCTCGGGCCTGGAAGGAGAACGCCCCCGCATCCTGGAAATCGAACCCCGGAAAGCGTTTGAACAGTTGTTGGGTGTACTCACTCTTTTGGTCGTTCTCGAATATGAAGGCACACCCTGCACTACCGTGTACCGGCTGGCAAATAGCGCACCAGCGCAATGTGGCAGCCAGCAGCACCTCGAAGTTTGGCTCGCCCTGCCCGTTACAGATTTGGAAATGAGCGGTTACGCAGGAAAGCTCGTGTTCTTCTGCGCGGGAGACCAATACGTCGGCGCGGTACGGATCAACATGGTCAATCTTCATGCCAATGTCCACCATGCCCATGAGCGCCGCGCCGTAACCATTTAGCGGTGGAAGGTCAATATCGGATTGAATACGGCCGCGAGGGTCGCCAGAGAACTTGACTGCCCGTCTCGTGTCTCGGGCCAAAAAGCGGTTTACCTTGTCCGGAAAAGTCTTCCAATAATCCACCAAGAATTCCAGAGCACGCTGGCGTAGCACGGGCTGATCCGTCGGCACCATATAAAGCTCGGCCCCCAGACCGAATTTGCAGGCGACGGCATCGGTGTTGTAGGGCAGAGGGAATGCAATCTTGTCAAAAATGCAGATACCGCCTTCGCGCTTTACAAGTTCAGCGACGGCTTGGTTGATGTCCATAGGAAGTTATTCTCCTGGTTGATAGTGCGGAATGCGGTCAAGGGATGGGGATGGCATTGCGAGGCGGGAAGATCCGCGTAGCTTCAGAATGATCAGCGCGAGCACCAATAGCCCTCCTGTCAACTGCACACCGGTGCTCGAGTGGATCGCGTCGCCGAAATGGTCGATGAGGCTCTTCTTGGGCTCAGCCGCCGTGACCGGTGCCGGATGTTGCGAGGGAGGCTCGTCGTCGCAGTTACAGCGTTTACTGACTTCGAACTTCTCGAAATTCTTTTTGCTACCCGTGTGTCTTTCGGCAATCTTGCGGTAGTCCTTGGCTGCATCGTCTGTGAGCGGATCCTTCCCAAACTTCACATCGAAGATTTTGATCACCTTGCCATCCGGTCCGATACGGGCGACGTCCAGACGGCGTGAATCGGCCCACGGGTATTGCGAGCTGGGCAGGCCCGGGTTGGACTTGCTGCCGATCATCTCCCAGTTGTTGCCTCGGTCGAAGGACACTTCACGCCACATGCGGGCATCGGGATTGGGTTAACGACCGTTGCGGGCGTTGGCCGGCCCGCCGTAGTACTTGTCATCGATTTTCTTGCGCATCCATTCCTGGAACGTATGCCCCTTTGGCCGCGGCTGCGGCCCGTCTTTTTTGTGGGTATTCCAGCATTCGCAGGCCAGCTCGCAAATCTCGTCGAAAAAGTCCTGATCCGGCTTGGGCAGATCACGCTGCTTCAGCCCGGCCATGTTCACCGTGTTGCGGTGGTTCATGAACAGCTTGTCGGTGAGCCGACAGGCGGGCTTGCCCTCGAAGAATACGTCGAAGGAGTGGCTGATCCAGTCGGTCTCAGCCGAATGGGTGCCGGAGACCACGCCCCCCATCGACCCGGCTTCGTCGAACACACTCCTGGCGAATTGGCTACCATCCTTGGCAATGCTGTTGCCGCCGTCGGCGAACACGCTGACGGTCCCCTTGATGAGGTCGCGCGAGTAGGCCTCGTTCTGGTAGGGCAGCGGGATGCCCTTGTCGGGCGTCTTGCACACATTGGGCAGCGTGTTGTGGCTGACCCCGCCACTGACGTGATGGCACAGGCTCAGACCGTTGACGTTGATGGTGATCGCCATGCGCGAATCTCCGGAAGGTTCTCCGCAGACAAGCCAGTACCCGTTCCTCCAGGTCGGGCCATTGGCGGTTGTGCAGACCAACCAGTTTGAGTTGCTGCGCCATGGACAGGCAGTCGATGGCCGATGTCAGCAGCGCAGAGTCCGGTGCCCACTGCAACGCAGCCACCCTCGCGGGCATCAAGTCAGGGATCGCAGTGCTCAGTGCGCTGACAGCGTCGAAGAGCTCCGCATCCAGCGTGGCCAGTGCATAGCAAGTCACCGCGAACAGCTCGGCGCTGCGCACCGGTTCGCCAAGGAGCTTGCGCAAGTGTTGCCGTGCGGGCTCTCCCAGGTGAACCAGCGCGGTCAATGACGCCTGCATGCGGTCGTCGTAAGCAACAAGATCGGCGAAGTCCAACTCCGGGTTGGCCAGGCGATCAGGCCGACGACGCCATCCGAAGGCCAACTGATCCGTATGGCGGTCAGTCAGTTTCTCAGCGGTCGTCGCCACCAAATCAGGGAGGGCTGCAGCTTGCTTGACGTTCAGCATTGGCTGCGAGCGCCATCGTTTTTGCCAGCGCCGACTCCCGCGTCAGCGTTTGCAGTCGTGTCGACTGCACAGCAAATGGACCTGCTTCCCATACCGTCTCCAAATTGGCGAAACGGAATACGTTATCAAGATCGTTTGCGCTCGATAAGGCTCAGGACAGCAGGCGGAGCCGAAGCGGTGAAAAGGTCCACGGCCCTCGAAAAACCTCCTAGAAATCGTTCTATCAAGTCTTCGCCAGAACGCTTGGCTATTGCACCTTCGGCCAGCTACGTACGATTCCTCTGCGCATAAAAAACCCCGTGTTCGCAAACACGGGGTTGTCATGCCTCATCGTAAAGCGCTCCCTCAGAAGCGCTTTCGGGCCGTACAGCGGAACAGGCTTACTTGTTCGGCTGCGGCGTAATGCGCAGGTACGGACGCGGCGACTTGTAGCCCTTGGGATACTTCTGCTTGATGACTTCCTCATCCTTGATCGACAACGGGATGATGACGTCGTCGCCATCCTTCCAGTTGCCCGGGGTGGCCACGGTATAACCGTCGGTCAGTTGCAGGGCATCGATGACGCGCAGCACTTCGTCGAAGTTGCGGCCGGTGCTCATCGGGTAGGTGATGATGAGGCGCACCTTCTTCTTCGGGTCGATGATGAAGAGCGACCGCACGGTCGCAGTTTCGGACTGGTTGGGGTGGATCATGTCGTACAGACCCGCCACCTTCTTGTCCACGTCGGCCACGATGGGGAAGCCGACCACGGTCTGCTGGGTTTCCTCGATGTCCTTGATCCACTGGTTGTGGGCCTCGGCACCATCCACCGACAGGGCGATGGCCTTGACGTTGCGCTTGTCGAATTCGGGCTTGAGCTTGGCTGTCAGCCCCAGCTCGGTGGTACAGACCGGCGTGAAGTCGGCCGGGTGCGAGAACAGCACGACCCAGGAGTCTCCCGCCCAGTCGTGGAATTTGATCTTGCCGATCGAGGATTCTTGCTCGAAATCCGGTGCGGTATCGCCCAGGCGCAGCGTCATGATGGTCTCCTTGGTTGAACGAGTGAAAACGGGAAGGTTGACTATAACGCGAGGCCAGCCCGAGGCCAACGACTATAAAGTGGTTTTCAAATAACGTGATGCAATGAGCAATTACAGGTTCTGCAGGGTCGAAATGAACTTGTCTGCATCCTGATAACCGATCACACGACGCTGCGCCAGTTCCCGGCCATCGGCATCGAAGAACATGATGCCAGGCGGGCCGAACAGATCGAAACGTTTCAACATGGCGCGGTCATCGGCATTGTTGGCGGTCACGTCGATCTGCAGCAGCAGCATCTGGCCAAAACGTTCCTTCACGCGGGCATCGCTGAAGGTGAAGCGTTCCATTTCCTTGCAGGACACGCACCAATCGGCATAGAAATCCAGCATGACGGGACGACGCTCACCGGCAGCATTTTGCTGTAGCGCGGCATCGAGCTCGGCACCGGAACGGATGCGCACGAAGTCGGTAGCCCCTGCGGCGACCGACTGTCCACGCAGATGCGATAGCGGTGTCAGTGGATCGCGCCCACCCGTGGCGACACTGACCAGCTGCAACAAGCCCAGGGTGACCACCGCCAGCCCGAGCGCACGGGACATCCATCCGGCCGGACGCGTCCACAGCAGGAAGGCGCCATAGCCGATGCCCAGCGCGGCCCAGCCTGCCACCTGCAGCCAGGCCGGGATGACCGGCGACACCATCCACAGCGCCGTGCCCAGCATCAACACGCCAAAGAAGCGCTTGACCGCATCCATCCAGGCCCCGGCACGCGGCAGCAGTGTGCCGGCCGAGGCGCCGATCAGCAGCAGCGGCACGCTCATGCCCGCCGCCATCGCAAACAGGGCGCTACCGCCCAGCACGACATTGCCGGTCTGGCTGATATAGAGCAGCGCACCGGCCAGCGGGGCAGCTACGCACGGGCCGACGATCAATGCCGAGATCGCGCCCATCAGGAATACGCCCAGCCATTTGCCACTGCCACCGCCAGAGGCTGTGGATAATCTGGATTGCAGCGAAGCGGGTACCTGCAGCGTGTAGAGATCGAACATTGACAAGGCCAGTCCGGCCATCAGGAGTGCGAAGGCACCCAGTACCCAGGGATTCTGCAGGTAGGCGGACAGGCCTTCTCCCAGCATCCCGGCCGCTACGCCCAAGGCGGTATAGACCAGCGCCATGCCGAGCGAGTAATCCACCGAAAGCAGGAAGCTGCGGCCCCGGCTGCCCCCCGTCGTCGACTGCTGCCCAACGATGATGGACGACAGGATCGGCAGCATCGGCAACACGCAGGGCGTAAAGGACAAGCCGATGCCCAACAAGAAGAATAGCGTGAGGACAGGCCACAGCTTGCCTGCCCTGAGCACGGCGGTGATGCGGTCAACATCACTGCCACCGGAGCCGGCCGCTTCAGCGCCCGTACCGACCGGACTCACGCTCTGGCCGATGGCCTGGGGCGACAGGGACAGCTTCAAGGTCATCGGTGGATAACACAAGCCCTTGTCGGCACAACCTTGCGACACGGCCGAAATGACAAAATCCTTCACTGCACCGCTGACCGGAATACGTACGGTCACCGCCTGGTGGTAGGTTTCGACTTCCTTCTGGAAGTTTTCGTCATACTTGCGTTTACCCTCCGGAAACCGGGGTTCCCCCAGCGTGGCGCCCTCCGCGCTGAAGTGAAAACGATCCCGGTACATGTAGTAGCCATCGGCGATGCGATAACTCAGCTCCAGGGTCTGGGCATCGATCATGCGGCCGCTGAGCTGGAAGGCTTGTTCGGGCGGCAGGTAATCATCCGCCGCCCTGGCGGCCTTGGCCACCAGCAGGCCGAGCAGCGCCACGAGCGCCAGCACGACCAGCAGGGGAAATCTTGTCAGGCGCTCGCGCCGGTTGATGCGATTCAACGGTAGTCCTCGTTCGAAAGGGGGTGATCTGTGCTTACACGCGCAGGGGCCGTGCGGTCTCATCCTGCATCCACGCCAGGTAGGCCGGCAGGCCCGCGGCGATAGGAAAGGCAATGATCTCCGGCACGTCGTAGGGGTGGGCCCGGACGATAGCCTGCTCCAGCTCTTGATAGCGCGCCTGGGTCGTCTTGATCAGCAAGGGGATCTCGGTATCGCGCTCAACCTTGCCCTGCCAGCGATAGACCGACCGTACCGGCGCCAGCACATTGACGCAAGCGGCCAGGCCGTGTTCTACCAGCGCATCGGCAATGCGTTCGGCCAGGGCCTGGTCGGGCACATTGGCCAGTACCAGCAGTGGTTGATTCAGCAGGGATGCGGACATGGAAAGCTCTCCTAGCAGAGACCGTATTCAACCACATCCAGAGCCCGGGCGTGACGGCGCTCAGCAAGCGGATGAAAGAAAATGCAGGCGCGCAAAACAAAAAAGCCAGGCAGAGCCTGGCTTTTTCCTGGTGATGCAACGTCCGGTGAATTATTCAGCGGTCGGCGCGTCAGCAGCGTCGGTGACTTCCGGACGATCGACCAGCTCAACGAAGGCCATCGGTGCGTTGTCGCCTTGGCGGAAGCCCATCTTCAGGATGCGCAGGTAGCCGCCGTTACGGGCAGCGTAGCGCGGGCCCAGTTCGGAGAACAGCTTGCCGACGATTTCGCGGTCGCGCAGGCGGTTGAAGGCCAGGCGCTTGTTGGCCAGGGTGTCGGTCTTGCCCAGGGTCAGGATCGGCTCGACGACGCGGCGCAGTTCCTTGGCCTTCGGCAGGGTGGTCTTGATGGCTTCATGACGCAGCAGCGAAACAGTCATGTTGCGCAGCATGGCCAGACGGTGGGACGAAGTACGATTCAGTTTGCGGAGACCGTGACGGTGACGCATGGTAATTTCCTTTCAGGTTACAGTTTTGATCCAGTTCTTCTATCGGCAGGCCAGCTGGGCTGTCCGGACCGCGGACCGGTAAATATCGGATAAAAGTTCTTTGTTACGGAGATGACGACTACTTCAGGTACAGCCTCAAATCAGCCTGGCGGTGCGGCTTGCACCGCAGCCCGCCAGGTGACGTGAATTACTTTTCCAGACCAGCCGGCGGCCAGTTTTCCAGCTTCATGCCCAGGGTCAGGCCACGCGAAGCCAGGACTTCCTTGATTTCGTTCAGCGACTTGCGACCCAGATTCGGGGTCTTCAGCAGTTCGTTCTCGCTGCGCTGGATCAGGTCGCCGATGTAGTAGATGTTCTCGGCCTTCAGGCAGTTTGCCGAACGGACGGTCAGTTCCAGGTCGTCGACCGGACGCAGCAGGATAGGATCGACCTGCGGTGCGCGCGACGGTGCTTCTGCAGTCGCTTCGGTGCCTTCCAGGGCGGCGAACACGTTCAGCTGATCAACCAGCACGCGCGCCGATTGGCGGATCGCTTCTTCCGGGGTGATGACGCCGTTGGTCTCGATGTTCATGACCAGCTTGTCCAGGTCGGTACGCTGTTCCACACGCGCCGATTCGACCGCGTAGGACACACGACGCACCGGCGAGAACGACGCATCCAGGATGATGCGGCCGATGGTCTTGTTGGTGTCTTCGGACAGGCGACGCACGTTGCCCGGCACGTAGCCACGGCCCTTTTCGACCTTGATCTGCATGTCCAGCTTGCCGCCACCGGTCAGGTTGGCGATGACGTGATCCGGGTTGATCAGTTCGACGTCGTGCGGCAGATCGATATCGGAAGCCAGGACGGCGCCTTCGCCTTCCTTCTTCAGGGTCAGGGTGACTTCGTCACGGTTGTGCAGCTTGAAGACCACGCCCTTCAGGTTCAGCAGAATGTCGACCACGTCTTCCTGCACGCCGTCCAGCGACGAATATTCGTGCACCACACCAGCGATGGTCACTTCGGTGGGAGCGTAACCGCTCATGGTCGACAGCAGCACGCGACGCAGCGCGTTGCCCAGGGTGTGACCGTAACCACGCTCGAACGGCTCCATCACGACCTTTGCGTGACCGGGGGCCAGGGTTTCCACTTCGATGATGCGGGGCTTCAACAAACTGTTTTGCATGAATTGTCCTTTTCAATACCCTCGGCTCGTTACACCGATAAGGCTGATGGCAGTTCGGAAAAATGCCCACCATGAGGTGGGCACAGGGGTACGGCGGTACTACGAATTAACGCGAGTACAGTTCGACGATCAGCGATTCGTTGACGTCGGCAGCGATTTCGCTACGGTCCGGCGAGGACTTGAAGGTGCCTTCCAGCTTCTTCGAATCCACGGAAACCCACTGCGGGAAACCGTTCGATTCGGCCAGCGACAGGGCTTCGGCGATACGCACTTGCTTCTTGGCCTTTTCACGGATGGCGATGACGTCGCCAGCCTTGACGGAGTACGAAGCGATGTTGACGACTTGACCGTTCACGGTCAGGGCCTTGTGGGACACCAGCTGACGCGCTTCAGCGCGGGTCGAGCCGAAGCCCATGCGGTAGACGACGTTGTCCAGACGGGATTCCAGCAGCTTCAGCAGGGTTTCGCCGGTGTTGCCCTTGCGGCGGTCGGCTTCAGCGAAGTAGCGGCGGAACTGACGCTCGAGGACGCCGTACATGCGCTTGACCTTCTGCTTTTCACGCAGCTGGTTGCCGTAGTCGGAGGTGCGGGCGCCCGAGGTGCGGCCGTGTTGACCCGGCTTGGAATCCAGCTTGCACTTGGAATCCAGCGAGCGGCGTGCGCTCTTCAGGAACAGGTCGGTGCCTTCGCGGCGGGAGAGTTTTGCTTTCGGTCCGATATAACGTGCCACGGTATTTCCTTTATCAATGACGTCCCATGTTGCCGGACGCTAGTCTGACCTGCATGCGGCCAGACAGTGGTCTTAAGAACAAAACCCGCCAAGGTGATTGGCGGGTGATTTGCCTGCGCTTTTGCCTGACTGACAGGCGAAAGCGCAAGATTATACTACAACTTAGATGCGACGGCGCTTCGGCGGACGGCAGCCGTTGTGCGGGACCGGGGTCACGTCCTGGATCTGGGTGATCTTGATGCCCAGGTTGTTCAGAGCGCGCACTGCGGATTCACGGCCCGGGCCGGGGCCCTTGATACGCACTTCCAGGTTCTTGATGCCGCATTCGATGGCAACCTTGCCGGCGCTTTCAGCGGCGACCTGGGCTGCGAACGGAGTCGACTTGCGCGAACCCTTGAAGCCAGCACCACCCGAAGTTGCCCACGACAGAGCGTTGCCCTGACGGTCGGTGATCGTGATGATGGTGTTGTTGAACGAAGCGTGAACGTGCGCGATGCCTTCAGCAACGTTCTTCTTGACTTTCTTGCGAACACGCGATGCTGCTGCGTTGTTGGGGGACTTTGCCATAATTTCTTCCTTGAATCCGACCAGTGCTTGCGCCTGCCGGGATTATTTCTTCAGCGATTGAGCGGCCTTGCGCGGACCCTTGCGAGTACGGGCGTTGGTGCGGGTGCGTTGACCACGGACCGGCAGACCACGACGGTGACGCAGGCCGCGGTAGCAACCCAGGTCCATCAAACGCTTGATGTTCATGGACAACTCACGGCGCAGATCGCCTTCCACGACGAACTTGGCGATTTCGTCACGCAGCTTTTCCAGCTCGTTATCGTCCAGGTCCTTGACCTTCTTGTTGGTCGGAACGCCGGTAGCAGCGCAAATGTCTTGTGCGCGCGGACGGCCAATACCATAGATGGCGGTCAGGCCGATCACGGTGTGCTGATGGTTGGGGATGTTGACCCCTGCAATACGTGCCATTCGTTATTCCTCGATCAATAACGTTAAGTTAACCCTGGCGCTGCTTATGGCGGGGTTCGGTGCAGATCACGCGAACGACGCCATTGCGCTTGATGATTTTGCAGTTGCGGCAGATCCGCTTGACTGATGCGAGCACTTTCATTGTGGCCCTCTTTCTTTCAATGTTTCACTGTTACTTGGTTCGGAACACGATACGTGCCCGGCTCAAATCGTAAGGCGTCAGTTCCACCGTTACCTTATCGCCGGGCAAGATACGGATGTAATTCATGCGCATCTTGCCGGAAATATGGCCGAGTACAACGTGACCGTTTTCCAACTTAACCCTGAATGTCGCGTTGGGCAGATTTTCAAGAATCTCGCCCTGCATCTGAATAACGTCGTCTTTTGCCATTCCGTGTCTTCTTCCTCTGGAGCATGAGCCCGCTTATCGCGGTGTCATGCCACCCTTGAAATTAGCTTTGCGGAGCAACGATTCATACTGCTGAGACATCACATAGTTCTGCACTTGGGCCATGAAATCCATCGTCACGACCACAATGATCAGCAGCGATGTGCCACCGAAGTAGAACGGAACCTTCCAGCGTGCGATCAGGAACTCTGGCAGCAGGCACACCAGGGTGATGTACACGGCGCCGGCCAGGGTCAGGCGCATCAAGATCTTGTCGATATAACGCGCGGTCTGGTCACCCGGACGGATACCCGGAACAAACGCACCACTCTTCTTCAGGTTGTCTGCCGTTTCCTTGCTGTTGAACACCAGTGCGGTGTAGAAGAAGCAGAAGAAGACGATAGCTACCGCATACAGCAACGCATGGATCGGTTCGCCTGGTGCCATCGATGCCGCCAGATCCTTCAGGAAACGAATGAAGGGGTTCGACGTATCACCGGAGGTGAACCAGCTGGTGATCGTGGCCGGGAACAGAATGATCGACGATGCAAAGATCGGCGGAATCACACCAGCCATGTTCAGCTTCAGCGGCAAGTGGCTGCTCTGGCCACCGTAGATCTTGTTGCCGACCTGACGCTTCGCATAATTCACCAGGATCTTGCGCTGACCACGTTCGATGAAGACCACCAGGAACGTTACCAGCGCCACGATCGCACAGATCAGGATTGCCGAGAGGGCATTCATCGAACCGGTACGAACCAGCTCGAACAGGCCACCCAGAGCATTCGGCAGACCCGCCGCAATACCGGCGAAGATGATGATCGAGATGCCATTGCCCAGACCACGCTCAGTGATCTGTTCACCCAGCCACATCAGGAACATCGTACCGGTAATCAAGGTCACCACCGTGGTCAGACGGAAGGCCAGACCCGGATCCAGCACCAGGCCGGCTTGCGATTCCAGCGCCACCGCAATGCCCAGCGCCTGGAAGGTCGCCAGCACCAGGGTGCCGTAACGGGTGTACTGCGTGATCTTGCGACGACCGGCTTCACCCTCTTTCTTCAATGCTTCCAGCTGCGGCGAAACCACCGACAGCAGCTGCATGATGATCGATGCCGAGATATACGGCATGATCCCCAGTGCGAAGATCGTAAAGCGCGACAGGGCACCACCGGAGAACATGTTGAACATGCCCAGAATGCCGCCCTGATTCTGCTTGAACAGCTGCGCCAACTGCGTCGGATCAATACCCGGAACCGGGATATGTGCACCGATGCGATAAACGATCAACGCCCCCAGCAGGAACCACAAACGACCCCAGGGGAATCCTTTTGCGGCGCCTTTTGCTAATTGAGGAGTAGTTGCCAATTAATGCTCCGGGACCGGATCACTCAGCGATGGAACCACCGGCAGCTTCAATAGCGGCCTTGGCACCAGCGGTTGCGATCAGACCCTTGACGGTTACCTTCTTGGTCAGTTCGCCAGCCTTGATGATACGCACGACACGAGCCAGTTCCGACACGAGGCCGGCTTGCTTCAGTGCCAGCACGTCGATCTCGGCGACGGGCAGCTTTTCCAGGTCGGACAGGCGCACTTCAGCCTTGTAAGGCGTAGCCAGCGACTTGAAACCGCGCTTGGGCAGACGACGTTGCAGGGGCATCTGGCCGCCTTCAAAGCCGACCTTGTGGAAACCGCCCGAACGCGACTTCTGACCCTTGTGGCCGCGACCAGCGGTCTTGCCCAGGCCAGAGCCGATACCACGACCGACGCGACGCTTAGCGTGCTTGGCGCCGTCTGCGGGTTGGATAGTGTTTAATTGCATGATTCGCTCCGTTCGCAAGCCGCGGCTTACGACACAACTTTCACAAGATAGGACACTTTGTTGATCATGCCGCGCACCGACGGGGTGTCTTCCAGTTCGGACACCGAGTTGACGCGACGCAGACCCAAACCGCGCACGGTAGCGCGGTGGTCCTGACGAGTACCGATCAGACCCTTGACCAGCTTGACTTTGATTGTGTTAGCCATCTCGATCACCTTAGCCCAGGATTTCTTCGACCGACTTGCCGCGCTTGGCAGCAATTTCAGCCGGAGTGTTCATCTTCGACAGACCGTCCAGGGTGGCACGGACCATGTTGTAGGGGTTGGTCGAACCAGTCGACTTGGCCACCACGTTGGTCACGCCCATCACCTCGAAGATCGCGCGCATCGGACCACCGGCGATGACGCCAGTACCGTCCTTGGCCGGCGAGATCATCACCGACGAAGCGCCGTGCTTGCCGATGACGGTGTGTTGCACGGTACCGTTCTTCAGGGTCACCTTGATCAGCTTGCGACGAGCTTCTTCCATCGCCTTCTGCACGGCCACGGGCACTTCCTTGGACTTGCCCTTGCCCATGCCGATACGGCCATCGCCGTCACCGACCACTGCCAGCGCTGCGAAACCCATGATGCGGCCGCCCTTCACCACCTTGGTGACGCGGTTGACCGCGATCATTTTTTCGCGCATGCCGTCATCAGGCTTGTCGCTTTGCGTTTTCGATTGCATTTTTGCCATGATCGATAATCCTTAGAACTTCAGGCCGGCTTCACGCGCAGCCTCAGCCAGCGCCTTGACGCGACCGTGATAACGGAAACCGGAGCGGTCGAATGCGACTTCAGTCACACCGGCCTTCAGAGCCTTCTCCGCCACGCGCTTGCCGATCAGGGCAGCAGCGGCAGCATTGCCGCCCTTGCCGGTCTGACCTGCCAGCTGGGCGCGGACTTCTGCTTCCAGGGTGGAAGCGGAAGCCAGCACGTTGGCGTCGGGGCCGATGACGCTGGCGTAGATGTGCGTGTTGGTACGGTGCACAGCCAGACGATTCACCTTCAGTTCTGCGATCTTGGCGCGAGTCTGAGTCGCACGGCGCAGGCGAGATTGTTTCTTGTCCATCGTCAACCCCTATTACTTCTTCTTGGTTTCTTTGAGCGTCACCACTTCGTCAGCGTAGCGCACACCCTTGCCCTTGTAGGGTTCGGGTTCGCGGTACGCGCGAATTTCAGCGGCGACCTGGCCAACCACCTGGCGATCGATACCCTTGATCAGGATTTCGGTCTGGGTCGGGGTCTCAACCTTGATGCCGGCGGGCATCTGGTGAACGATGGGGTGCGAGAAGCCCAGCGACAGGTTCAGCTTGTCGCCTTGTGCTTGTGCACGGAAACCCACGCCAACCAGGTTCAGCTTCTTTTCGAAGCCCTTGGTGACGCCGTTGACCATGTTGTTGACCAGAGCACGCAGGGTGCCCGACATCGCGTTGGCTTCGCGGCTGTCATCAGCCACTTCGAAGCTCAGCGAGCCATTGTTGTTGACCACCTTGACCTTCTTGGTCAGCGGTTGGGTCAAGGAGCCCAGCGGGCCCTTGACGGTGATTTGCTCTGCAGTGATGGTCGCTTCCGCGCCATTCGGCAGTGCAACAGGCATTTTACCTACACGAGACATCTTGCACTCCTTAGGCCACGTAGCAAATCACTTCGCCACCGACACCGGTTGCGCGTGCTTTGCGATCAGTCATCACGCCGCGCGGGGTGGACACGATTGCCACACCCAGGCCGTTCATGACGTTGGGGATATCGTCCTTGCCCTTGTAGATGCGCAGACCCGGACGGGACACGCGCTCCAGGCGCTCGATGACCGGACGGCCAGCGTAATACTTCAAACCGATTTTCAATTCAGCCTTGCCATCAGCGGCAACAACGGCGAAATCTTCGATATAGCCCTCGTCCTTGAGGACGTTGGCAATGGCGACCTTCACTTTGGAAGACGGCATGACGACGGTAGTCTTGTTCACGCCTTGCGCATTGCGGATACGGGTCAGCATATCGGCGATAGGATCGCTCATACTCATTGCTTCTTCTCCTATTACCAGCTAGCTTTGGTCAAACCCGGGATTTCGCCGCGCATGGCGATTTCACGGACCTTGATACGGCCCAATCCGAACTTGCGGAAAGTACCACGGGGACGGCCAGTCAGTGCGCAACGGTTGCGCTGACGGGTCGGAGCGGAGTTACGCGGCAGAGCCTGCAGCTTCAGGCGGGCTTCGTAACGCTCTTCTTCCGACTTCGATTGGTCGTCGATAATAGCCTTCAACTCGGCGCGCTTGGCAGCATACTTCTTCACCATTTCTGCGCGCTTCTGTTCACGGTTAATCAGTGCCAGTTTTGCCATGGCATCCTCAGTTTCTGAACGGGAATTTAAATGCGGCGAGAAGCGCCTTCGCTTCGTCGTCGGTCTTTGCAGTCGTGGTGATGCTGATGTTCATGCCACGCAGTGCATCGATCTTGTCGTACTCAATTTCGGGGAAGATGATCTGCTCTTTCACACCGATGTTGTAGTTGCCACGACCATCGAACGCACGACCCGACACGCCACGGAAGTCACGCACGCGCGGCAGGGCCACGGTGATCAGACGATCCAGGAATTCGTACATGCGGGCGCCACGCAGGGTCACCATGCAGCCGATCGGGTAGCCTTCGCGGATCTTGAAACCTGCGATAGCCTTGCGAGCCTTGGTCACCACCGGCTTCTGGCCAGCGATCTTGGTCAGATCGCCAACGGCGTGCTCGATGATCTTCTTGTCCGCAACTGCTTCGGACAGACCCATGTTCAGGGTGATCTTCAGGATGCGCGGAACTTCCATCACCGACTTGTACGAATACTTCGTAGTCAGATCGGCGACGACCTTATCTTTATAAAACTGTTGAAGACGTGCCATGATGTTTAAACCTTAACGACTTCGCCGTTGGACTTGTAAGCGCGGACCTTCTTGCCGTCCACTTCCTTGTAAGCCACACGATCTGCCTTGCCGGTCGCAGCGTTGAACAACGCGACGTTCGACACATGAATTGGCATCAGCTTATCGACGATGCCGCCAGTTGCACCCGTCATCGGGTTCGGACGGGTCGCCTTCTTTGCGACGTTCACGCCTTCCACGATGACATAATCGGCGTCCACACGAGCAGTCACGACACCGCGCTTGCCCTTGTCTTTGCCGGTCAACACGATGACTTCATCGTTTTTACGAATCTTTGCCATGACTACTCCTTACAGAACTTCAGGCGCCAGGGAGACGATCTTCATGAAGCGCTCTGTACGCAGCTCACGAGTCACCGGCCCAAAGATACGGGTGCCGATGGGCTCCAGCTTGGCGTTCAGCAGGACGGCAGCATTACCATCGAACTTGACCAGCGAACCATCCTGACGACGCACGCCCTTGGCGGTGCGAACGACGACAGCGTTATAAATTTCACCCTTCTTGACGCGACCACGCGGTGCTGCGCTCTTGACAGTAACCTTGATCACATCGCCAATGCCCGCATAGCGGCGCTTGGAACCACCCAAGACCTTGATGCACAGAACTTCACGCGCACCAGTGTTGTCGGCCACTTCGAGCCGGCTTTCAGTTTGAATCATGATATTTTCTTTCCCAACTTAATCCGCTTCGCAGGATGCGCTGGCGGTCAGTCTTGGTCCTGTTAGCAAGCGAACTCGCTAGTTAGGGGACGAATAGAGCTACTCTTGAGCCTCTCTTCGCAAACTTTATTTTGCAAAGAAAGAGCTCGATATTATGGCACCATAATATCGAGCACGCAAGTACTACCTTTACTGCTTAAACGATTTGTGCTTCCTGTACCACACGGGTCACAGTCCACGCCTTCGTCTTGGAGATCGGACGGCTTTCGGTGATTTCCACCACATCGCCGGCCTTCGCCGAGTTTTGCTCATCATGCGCGTGGTACTTCTTGGTGCGCTTGATGATCTTGCCATACAGCGGGTGCTTCATTTGACGCTCGATTTCGACAGTGACGGTCTTATCCATCTTGTCCGACACAACTTTGCCAATCAGCGTGCGCTTGAGCGCTTGTTTCACTTGATCGTTCATTGTTGGCCATCCTTCGAGTTGATCACAGTTTTCACACGTGCGATGTCGCGACGTACCTTCTTCAGCTGTGCGGTATTGTTCAGTTGCTGGGTCGCAATTTGCATGCGCAGGCTGAACTGAGCTTTCAACAGCTCGCCCAGTTCCTTTTCCAGTCCTGCCTTGTCCTTACCGCGGAGTTCAGATGCTTTCATGTTCCGCTCCTAATTATTGACCGACTTGGCGAACAACGAAAGTCGTCGACAGCGGCAATTTGGCAGCAGCCAAACGGAACGCCTCGCGCGCCAGGGCTTCGTCCACACCGTCCATCTCGTACAGTACCTTACCCGGCTGGATTTCAGCCACGTAGTACTCCGGATTACCCTTGCCGTTACCCATACGCACTTCTGCGGGCTTCTGGGAAATTGGCTTGTCCGGGAAAACGCGGATCCAGATACGACCACCGCGCTTGATGTGACGGGTCATCGCACGACGAGCAGCTTCGATCTGACGGGCAGTGATACGGCCGCGGCCGGTTGCCTTCAGACCAAAATCGCCGAACGAGACGGCAGTTCCGCGGGTGTGCGAAATGCCGGTGTTACGACCTTTTTGTTCTTTACGATATTTTCTACGTGCTGGTTGCAGCATGATTATTCTCCTGCTTTCTCAGCCGATACACCGGCATCGGCAGCTTGAGGACGACCACCGCCACGCTTTGCACCGGCGCCAGGAGCACCAGTCTTGGAGCGGGGACGTGCACCCGGCTTGCCGTCGTCACGACGGGGACCACGACGCTTCTTGTCGTCTTCCAGTTCGCCGACCAGCACCGGCGATTCGCCGTTTGCCAGGCGATCGCCCTTGTAGACCCACACCTTCACACCGATGATGCCGTAGGTGGTTTCAGCTTCGCCGAAGCCATAATCGATATCGGCGCGCAGGGTGTGCAGAGGCACGCGACCTTCGCGGTACCATTCGGTACGTGCGATTTCGATGCCGTTCAGACGACCCGACGACATGATCTTGATGCCTTGAGCGCCCAGACGCATGGCGTTCTGCATCGCACGCTTCATGGCGCGACGGAACATGATGCGCTTTTCCAGCTGCTGGCAGATCGAGTCAGCGATCAGCTGAGCATCGGCTTCCGGCTTGCGGATTTCTTCGATGTTGACGTGCACGGGCACGCCCATCAGCTTGGCCAGTGCCGACTTCAGCACTTCGATGTCTTCACCCTTCTTGCCAATCACAACGCCCGGACGGGAGCTGTAAATGGTGATGCGGGCGTTCTTGGCCGGACGCTCGATGACCACGCGGCCAACCGAAGCGTTCTTCAGCTTCTTCTTCAGGTAAGCGCGGACCTTCAGGTCCTCGTTGAGCATGTCGGCAAAGTTGTTGTTGCCTGCATACCAACGCGAGCCCCAGTTACGCGTAACCGCCAGACGGAAACCGGTTGGATGAATCTTCTGTCCCATCGTGACTCCTTAGTTTCCGACGGTCACGTAAATGTGACACGACTGCTTGGAAATACGATCACCACGGCCCTTAGCACGCGCCGTGAAGCGCTTGAGGACCGCACCCTTTTCCACATAAATGGTCTTGACTTTCAGCTCGTCAATGTCGGCACCATCGTTGTGTTCGGCGTTCGCGATGGCGGACTCCAGAACCTTCTTGATGATGACCGCGCCCTTCTTGGGGCTGAAGGCCAAGATATTCAGTGCCTGATCAACTTTTTTACCGCGGATCAGGTCTGCAACCAGGCGGCCTTTCTGGGCCGACAGGTGCACACCGCGCAGAGTAGCTTTAGTTTCCATCATAGGACCTTATTTCTTAGCCTTCTTATCGGCAGCGTGACCCTTGAAAGTACGGGTCAGCGCGAATTCGCCGAGCTTGTGACCAACCATGTTTTCCGACACATAGACCGGCACGTGTGCCTTGCCATTGTGCACGGCAATCGTCAGGCCGATGAAGTCCGGCATGATGGTCGAACGACGCGACCAGGTCTTGATCGGCTTCTTGTCCTTGGTAGCCTGGGCAGCCTCAACCTTTTTCACCAGGTGGGCGTCGCAGAAAGGACCTTTTTTCAATGAACGTGTCATGTTTTATCCTTTATTTCTTGCCGCGACGCGAGACAATCATCGAAGTCGTACGCTTGTTGCTACGCGTCTTCTTGCCCTTGGTCTGCTGGCCCCACGGGGAAACCGGGTGACGGCCAGCGGCGGTCTTGCCTTCACCACCACCGTGCGGGTGATCCACCGGGTTCATGACAACGCCACGAACGGTCGGACGCACACCGCGCCAACGGGTTGCACCGGCCTTACCGATCTTGCGCAGGTTGTGCTCGCCGTTACCGACTTCACCGATGGTAGCGCGGCATTCGATGTGAACGCGACGCACTTCACCGGAGCGCAGACGAACCTGAGCGTAGGTGCCTTCACGTGCCATCAGCACGACAGCGGCGCCAGCGGTACGGGCGATTTGCGCACCCTTGCCCGGCAGCATTTCCACGCAGTGGATGGTGGTACCGACGGGGATGTTGCGGATCGGCAGAGTGTTGCCCGACTTGATCGGAGCTTCAGAACCGCTGATCAGCTGATCGCCAACCGACACGCCCTTGGGAGCGATGATGTACTTGCGCTCGCCGTCCGCGTAGCACAGCAGTGCAATGTGCGCGGTACGGTTCGGGTCGTATTCGATACGCTCAACCTTGGCAGGGATACCATCCTTGTTGCGACGGAAGTCGACAACACGGTAGTGCTGCTTGTGACCACCGCCGATGTGGCGGGTGGTGATGTGGCCGTTGTTGTTACGGCCGGCGGTCTTGGACTTCTTTTCGACCAGCGATGCCAGCGGACGGCCCTTGTACAGGTCGGGATTGACGACCTTGACCATGCCGCGCCGACCGGGCGAGGTCGGCTTCACTTTTACGAGTGCCATTATTTAGCCTCCTCGGTGAAGTTGATTTCTTGACCCGGCTTCAGGCTGACGAAAGCACGGCGGGTGTGGTTGCGGCGGCCCATACCGTTGCGCGAGCGCTTCTGCTTGCCCTGACGGTTGGCGACTTGCACCGATTCCACTTCCACCTTGAACAGCAGTTCGACGGCGGCCTTGACTTCCAGCTTGGTGGCGTCCTTGGCAACCAGGAAGACGACTTGCTCGTTCTTCTCGGCGACAAAGGTTGCCTTTTCGGAGATCACCGGTGCCAGCAGCACCTTCATCAGGCGCTCTTCGCTATGTTTCACGATTGCGTTCATGCCAGCAACTCCTCAATCTTTGCCAGAGCCGGCTTGGTGATCAAGACATTCTTGAAGTACACCAGCGACACGGGATCAGCTTGACGCGGCTCGACCACCAGCACGCCCGGCAGGTTGCGCGAGGCCAGCAGCAGCTTTTCGTCCAGGCTGTCGGTAATAACCAGCACCGATTCCATGCCCATGCCCTTCAACTTCTGGGCCAGCAGCTTGGTCTTCGGGGCTTCGACGGCGAACTCTTCGACGACCGACAGGCGGCCTTCACGAGCCAACTGGGACAGGATCGAGCAGACACCTGCGCGATACATCTTCTTGTTGACCTTGTGGGTGAAGTTTTCGTCAGGCGAGTTCGGGAAGATACGGCCACCACCGCGCCACAGAGGCGACGAGGACATACCGGCACGTGCACGGCCAGTACCCTTTTGACGCCAGGGCTTCTTGGTGGTGTGGCTGACTTCTTCACGATCCTTTTGCTTGCGATTGCCGCTACGAGCGTTGGCTTGGTAGGCAACCACGACCTGGTGGATCAGGGCTTCGTTGTAGTCACGACCGAAAATGGTATCCGGTGCGGCGACGTTCGAAGCAGCTTGACCTTGGTCATTCAGGAGCTTCAGTTCCATTATTAAGCCCCCTTCTTCGCTTTGACTTTGACTGCCGGCGAAACGATCACTTGACCGTTCTTGGCGCCAGGAACGGCACCCTTGACCAGCAGCAGCTGACGCTCTGCGTCCACACGGGCGATTTCCAGGTTCTGGACGGTGGTCTTGACATCACCCAGATGACCGGTCATGCGCTTGCCGGGGAACACGCGACCCGGATCCTGCGCCATACCGATGGAGCCAGGAACGTTGTGCGAGCGGGAGTTACCGTGGGTCGCGCGACCCGACGAGAAGTTGTAACGCTTGATGGTACCGGCGTAGCCCTTACCGATCGACACGCCTTGCACGTCGACTTTCTGGCCAGCTTCAAACATGCCGATGCCAACGACGTCGCCAGCCTTCAGTTCGGCAGCCTTGGAAGCGTCAACACGGAATTCTTTGAGGACAGTACCTGCCTCTACGCCAGCTTTGGCGAAGTGGCCGGCGGCGGCTTTCACCACGCGCGAAGCGCGGCGTTGACCGAAGGTCACCTGAACAGCGGAATAACCATCCACTTCAGGCGTTTTGATTTGAGTCACGCGGTTGTTGGACACGTCCAGCACGGTCACAGGGATCGAATCCCCATCTTCCGTGAAGATGCGCATCATACCAACCTTGCGACCAACAAGGCCCAGGCTCATTGTTTTCTCCATTCCCGCCTGCGATTGGGCGGGGCTGATGTTCGTACTACCATAAATTATGGGTCTTGCAAACGCAAAACCCACATCGAAGCCGAGCATTATAGCCCGTAAAACAAAAGCGCACAACCGAGGTTGTGCGCTTTTCCAACACTATGCCAGCTGATTACTGCAGCTTGATTTCAACATCAACGCCAGCGGGCAGGTCCAGCTTCATCAATGCGTCAACCGTCTTGTCGGTCGGATCGACGATATCCATCAGGCGCTGATGGGTACGGATTTCGAACTGATCGCGGGAGGTCTTGTTGACGTGCGGCGAACGCAGGACGTCGAAGCGCTGGATGCGGGTCGGCAGGGGAACCGGGCCCTTGACGACAGCGCCGGTACGCTTGGCGGTGTCAACGATTTCCAGTGCGGACTGGTCGATCAGACGATAGTCGAAAGCTTTCAGACGGATACGGATTTTTTGGCTAGGAACCGACATGATTTTCCTTTAAAGAACGAACCGGGGATGGGGATCATCCCCGGCGATGTTAAAAATGCGACTAGTGTTACTGGGTACTGCTACTGCTGATCCGACGATTAGTCGAAGATCTTGGCAACCACGCCGGCGCCGACGGTACGGCCGCCTTCACGGATAGCGAAGCGCAGGCCTTCTTCCATGGCGATCGGGTTGATCAGTTGCACGGTGATCGACACGTTGTCGC
>NZ_JBMDJS010000025.1:0-36616 GCF_057809315.1 Herbaspirillum sp. FG34
TACGAAAGTAGCGAGGGTTTTTGCTTTGGGCCGCCGGTTTGTATTGATGTCCGTTGGCTCTGGCCCGATTCCTCATAAAACGGTCGATTACTTCATCTTTTCCACAGCCGCTCCTGTCGTGTCGCCCGATTATCGGGCTGTCTTGCATCTTTCTTTCATATCGCCCCTGAACCGCCCGCGCGCGGGCCTTGCCATCCCGGCAAGCGGCACAAGCTTGTGTTTTCCACAGGCCACATTCCCATTCCGACAAAATCGGGAAGATGATTTATCCACAGCTGTTCTTGCACCAAGCCGCCCGGCCGCCGCTTGATTCCCTATTCTTTCCTGCAGCGGGAAGTCACCGGCATCAACGTATCAAAGCATCAAAGCATCAAAGCATCATGCAGCAACTGCTCTGAAATGCACCAGCGCATTCAAGCCTTCAATCGATCCCCCTTTGTTGATCCGATTGCGCAAGCTGATGGTCGCCTGCATCGAATCGACAATCTCGCCGCAAATGGTCAGCCCCAATCCCCCCGCTGAAGAGACATTCGAGGAGAACGCCTTGAACACATTCTCCATCGCCTGATCATGAATTCCTTCGCCACTATCCCAGATCAGCAGCTCAGCCACGTCCTCACGTGCGCTGATGCGAATGCCGAGACGACCCTGTACCGGCGTGTGCCGGATCGCGTTATGCAGCAGGTTGGAAATCAACTCGCCAATCATCCACGGATGTCCCATCACCAGAATCTTTTCCCCCTCCAGTTCGAAGTCCAGATCCTTCTCCGCAATCAGCGGTGACAGGTCCACAGCCGTCTCGCGCGCCAGCATGCCAAGGTCGCAGACCTCCTGAGCTCCCCGACCGCGTATCTGTTCTACCTTCGCCAGCGACAGCAACTGATTGGCCAGCGTAGTGGCGCGTTCTACCGTGCCCGACATCTCCTGCCAGATCACCGGCGCCGGAGCATCGCCGCGCAAGCCTGATTGCAGCTGGGTCTTGAGCACGGCCAGCGGTGTACGCAACTGATGCGAGGCATTGGCCACGAAGCGTTGCTGATGATCGAGCAGACGTCGCAACCGAGTCATCAGCTGATTCAAGGCATCGATGAACGGTTGCAATTCACGCGGCGCCATCGGTGGCGCCACCGGTGACAGATCATCGGCCGGGCGCTCATCGAGCTGCCGACGCAGTGCATCCACAGGTTGCAGCGCGCGCCGCACCACATACAGGGTCACCGAGACGATCACCACCAAGAGCGCCGCCTGGCGAATCAGCGTTTCCCAGAAAATCTTGCGTGCCAGCGCACTACGGTTCTCCATCGTCTCGGCCACCTGCACCAGGGCCGCCCCCCGCGGATCATTGGTCACCACCGGCTGAAACAGCGCTGCCACCCTGACCGGCACCCCGTTGTAGGTGTCTTCATAGATATGCGCCAGCGCCGGATAGATAGCCGCCTTGTCTGCTTTTCCCTTGTAGGACGGCAGATCCTGGTCGCCCTCGAAGAACTTGCCATCCAGCCCGTCGATGCGATAGATCATCCGGCTCGAATAATCGGCCTCGTAAATCTCCAGCGCCGCATAAGGCAGCGACGCCTTGAGCTCGCCATTCTCGATGCGCAACAGATCCCCAATCGAATGTACCGACGCAATGAGCATGCGGTCATACGCCGTATTCACCGACTCCAGCGTATTGCGATAGAGCGAAAAGGAATCAATGACGATGAACAGCGCAATCGGCGAGATGATCCACGCCAGCAGATAGGCGCGTACCGAGCGTCGCCGCGAAAAAAGATGTGCCACCTCCTCAGCCCCCGCTACCCTGCTGCTGCCGATCCCGCAGCAGATAGCCCAGTCCGCGCAAGGTCATGATTTCCGCACCGGTTTCCATGAGTTTCTTGCGCACCCGATGCACCACCACCTCGATGGCTTCGAGCTGGGTATTTTCTTCCATCGGGAAGACCAGCCTGAACAATTTCTCCTTGGTCACCGCATGTCCCGGCTTGGCGATCAGCGCCTTCAACAGCGTATGCTCGCGCGGCGTCAGTTCAAGCGGTTCATCGTCGCAATAGAAAGCCCCCGAACCACGATCAAAGCGCAAGCGCCCGCACCGTTGCAGCCCGTCATCGGCATTGGAGCGTCGCCGCAGCAGCGCACGGATGCGCGCATCGAGCTCATCCAGATCAAAGGGCTTGGCGAGGTAATCATCCGCGCCGGCATTGAGTCCGACCACGCGATCGCCTACCGCGCCGCGCGCCGTCAACACGATCACCGGCGTGCCGATATCCTGCGAGCGTATGCGTTGCAACAGGTGCAGCCCGTCCAGTCCCGGAATATTGAGATCGAGCACCACCAGGTCGCCGATCCCATCCTTGATGTGCGAGAGCGCACTGATGCCATCGCCGCAATGCGTGACCTGAAAGCCGCGTCGCTCCAGTGCGCGCAGCAAGGCGCGCGACATGTCGATGTCATCCTCCACCAGCAGGATATGCATGATCTCCCGTGTCGTTATCGTTGTGCAGCCGCCTTTATACCGCCAAACCACGCCATGCGCGAGTCCCTTGCCGAGGTGCTTTGAAAGCAGATTGAAAGCCACTGGAAAGGCAGCTGCAAGGAAACCCCCTCCTTGGCCGCCGCGCCCGGTAGCAAAAGCCGTTCCCCTCGCCTACACTGCCGCACATCGCCAGACTCGCACCAGGCAACACCGCTGTGGCGACCGGCAACAAGACCAAAACCAACACCATCATCACCAGGAGACAGCATGACCCCACGTCTGATCAAGACTCTGTTGGCACTCGCCCTGGCCGCACCGGCCATCGCCTTTGCCCAGGACACCTGCAGCAATCGCGGCGACCTCGACCAGCAATACTGCGACGCCAATCACGACCTGACCGCCGATACCCCCACTGATCCCAAGAAGCTGAAGAATCCCAATACCCTGGTCTTCACCTTCACCCCCGTGGAAGATCCGGCCGTCTACGACAAGATCTTCAAGCCCTTCACCGACTACCTCTCGCAATGCACCGCCAAGAAAGTGGTGTTCTTCCAGGTACAGTCCAACGCCGCTGAAATCGAAGCCATGCGCTCGGGCCGTCTGCACGTCGGCGGCTTCTCGCCTGGGCCGACCAACTTCGCCGTCAACATCGCCGGCGCCGTGCCGTTTGCCGTCATCGGTGACGCCAAGGGTTATCAGGGTTATACCCTCAACGTGATCGTGCGCAAGGACAGCCCGATTCAGAAGATGACCGACCTCAAGGGCAAGAAGGTCGCCCACACCGCGCCCTCCTCCAACTCCGGCCACATGGCTCCGATGGCGCTGTTCCCCAAGCTGGGCGTGACGCCGGACAAGGACTACAAGATCATCTTCTCCGGCAAGCATGACCAGTCCATCCTGGGCGTGAACTCGGGTGACTATGACGCCGCCGCCATCGCCTCGGACGTGTTTGACCGCATGGTGGAACGTGGCGTCATCAAGGCCGAGAACTTCCGCGTCATCTGGCACAGCGAGAAATTCCCGACCCAGGACTTCGCCTATGCGCACGATCTGGAGCCGAACTTCCGCGACAAGATGCTCAAGTGCTTCTACGACTATCGCTTCACCGATGAACTGAAGAAGGCCTTCGCCGGTTCCGATCGCTTCTACCCGATCAACTACAAGAAGGACTTCGAGATGGTGCGCTTCGTCGCCCAGTCCGCCGGCGAATCCTTCAACCGCGCCGCCTACGACAAGCAAAGCGCCGGCAAGAAGTAAGTACCGCCGCATGGCATCCCTGATCGTTCAGGTCCGGATGCCGCAACCAGATCCAAGCACCAACATGCAGCACAGCCCCTGCTCCAGAGTAGGGGCTGCGGCCCGTCGCATCCTGCGCACTGCCGCAGCCGCAGAAAAATCCACAGAGAAAGCGCCTCCCATGTCACACGCCATCGAAATCCAGGGCCTGGTCAAGGAATACAAGCCCGGCCATCCCATCCTCAAAGGCATCGACCTGAAGATCGGCGACGCCGGCCTGATCGCCATCATCGGCCCCTCCGGCACCGGCAAGTCCACCCTGATCCGCTGCATCAATCGCCTGGTCGATCCCAGCCGTGGCGCGATCTGGTTTGAGGGGGAAGGCAAGCGCGTGAATCTGGCCGAGCTGCGTGGCCGCGCCCTCCGTGAGCAACGCCGTCACATCGGCATGGTGTTCCAGGAATACAACCTGGTGGAACGCCTTTCCGTGATGGAGAACCTGTTGTGCGGAAGATTGGGTTACGTCAATGCCTTCACTGCCTGGCGCCGCAATTTCGCCAAGGAAGACATCGCGCATGCCTTCGAACTGCTGGACACCGTGGGCTTGGGCAACTTCGCCAACCAGCGCGCCGATGCGCTCTCCGGCGGTCAGCGCCAGCGCGTGGGCATCGCCCGCGCGCTGATGCAGCGTCCGCGCCTGCTGCTGGCCGATGAGCCGACCTCATCGCTGGATCCAAAGACGTCCTTCGAGATCATCTCGCTGCTCAAGGAGCAGGGCCGTGCGCAGAAGATCCCGGTCATCGTCAACATCCACGATGTGGAACTGGCCAAGCGCTACGCCGACCGTATCATCGGCATGTCCGGTGGCCACGTGGTCTACGACGGCAATGCCGAGAACCTGTCCGACGATTTCCTCAAGCAGATCTACGGTGGCGAGGACTGGCTGGCATGACGACCTCCAACTCTTCCTCCAGCGCCCGCGTGAGCCTGGCCTTCAAGCCGCAGCTGGCTACCCGCGTGGTGATCTGGCTCATCGCCCTGTATGCGATCTATGCCGCCACGCAACTGGGTTTCTCCTGGGAGCGCTTCTCGTCCGGTCTCGGAAACGGTGCCAAGTTCCTGGGCCGCATGTTCCCGCCCGACCTCTCCAAGGGCGACATCCTCTGGGGCGGCATCAAGGAGACCCTGCAGATCGCCGTGCTGGCGTCGCTGTTCGGCATCCTCTTCTCGCTGCCCATCGGCCTCATGGGCGCACGCAACCTGATGCCCTCGTGGATCTCCTGGCCTGCGCGCGCGCTGGTGTCGGTGTGCCGCTCGCTGCATCCGGTGATCGTGGCCATCCTGTTCGTCAAGGCCGTGGGCTTTGGCGCACTGGCCGGTGTGCTGGCGCTGATCGTGGCCTCCATCGGTTTTATCGGCAAGCTCTTTGCCGAAGCCATTGAAGAGATCTCCATCAAGCAGGTCGAAGCCATCCGCGCCACCGGTGCGTCCTTCATGAACGTCATTCTCTTCGGTGTGCTGCCGCAGGTGATGTCGCGCTTTGTCGGCTTTTCCACCTACCAGCTTGACTCCAATCTGCGCAACTCGACGATGGTCGGCATCGTCGGTGCGGGCGGTGTGGGCGGCGTACTGTTCTCCGCCTTCCAGCGTTTCGATTACGACTTCGTGCTCACCATCCTGGTCACCATCATCACCATCATTGTCGTCGGCGAACTGCTGGCGAACTCGGTCAAGAAGGTCTTCAATGTCTGATACCGTCCTCTCCCGCCCCGCCGCGCTCAATCCGGCCGAGCGCGAATGGCAGCGCCACACGCCGCTGCAGCGCATCCTGCGCTTCACGGTGTGGCTGGTCATCGCGCTGGCCGTGGTGCAATCGCTGCGCTACATCGAGATCATCCCCGAGTTCCTCTACGATGCGCCCGAACAGATGAGCGACATGCTCGCCCGCATGTGGCCCATCGACTGGGCCTACTTCGGCAGCGATGTGAAGGCCGGGCTGATCGAAACCCTCCACATCGCGACCCTGGGTACCCTGCTCTCCATCGTGCTGGCCATTCCCTTTGGCCTGCTGGTGGCGCCCAACCTGACCCGCCATCGCGGTTTGAACCTGTTGGCCCGCATCGTGCTGGTGGCCAGCCGCTCGGTCAATTCGCTGGTGTGGGCCCTGTTGTTCCTGGCCATCTTCGGGCCGGGTCCGCTGGCCGGTACGCTGGCCATCGCCTTCCGCTCCATCGGCTTCGTCGGCAAGATGGCCGGCGAGACCATCGAGCAGATGCCGCGCGGCCCCATCGAAGCGCTGCAGGCTTCCGGTGCGAGCAAGTTCTCCGAGATCTGGTATGGCTACTGGCCACAACTCAAGCCCGCCTTCATGTCCATCGTGCTGCTGCGCTGGGACATCAACGTGCGTGAATCGGCCGTGCTGGGCATCGTCGGCGCCGGTGGCGTGGGCATGGTGCTCGATACCGCGTTGAACCTGTTCCAGTGGCCGCGCGTGGCGACGGTGCTGGTCTCCATCTTCGCCATCGTGATCGTGACCGAAGTGGTGGTCACGCAGATCCGCAAGCGCATCCTCTGATCGGAGCCCGCATGAAAGCACATGGCACGCAAGGCATCACCTATCCCCCGCAGTACGATGTGCTGGTAGTCGGCGGCGGCATCAATGGCGCTGGCATCGCCCGTGACGCCGCCGGGCGCGGCCTGTCGGTGGCGCTGTGCGAGCAGCACGACCTGGCGCAGCATACGTCGTCTTCCTCCAGCAAGCTCATCCACGGTGGCCTGCGCTACCTGGAACATTATGAGTTCGGGCTGGTGCGCAAGGCCCTGATCGAACGCGAAGTGCTCTTGCGCAGCGCCCCGCACATCATGTGGCCGCTGCGCTTCGTGATGCCGCATGACCAAGGGCAGCGTCCGGCCTGGCTGATCCGTTTGGGCATGTTCCTCTACGATCACCTGGCCCGACGCGAACTGCTGCCCGGCTCACGCGCACTGGATCTGCGCCGTCACGCCTCGGGTGCGCCACTGAAAGCACAGTTCACGCGTGGCTTCGTTTACTCCGATGGCTGGGTCGATGATGCGCGGCTGGTGGTGTTGAATGCGATGGATGCGGCAGAAAAAGGCGCGCACATCATGACCCGCACCCGCTGCGAATCGCTCACGCGTCAGGACAACGGCTGGCAAGCCGTGCTGCGCCAGGAAGATGGTCACGCCATGCAGGTGCGCGCACGTTGCGTGGTCAATGCGGCCGGCCCATGGGTGGCGCAATTCCTGGGCGATGCGGCGCATGTGCATTCGAGCAAGTCGGTGCGTCTGGTCAAGGGCAGCCACATCGTGGTGCCGCGCCTGTTCGAACACGATCACGCCTACATCTTCCAGAACCCGGATGGCCGCATCGTCTTCGCCATTCCTTACGAGCAGGACTTCACGCTCATTGGTACCACCGATATCGATTATCAGGGCCGGGTGGAAGACGTGGCCATTTCCGAGGGCGAGACGGCCTATCTGTGCCAGCTGGCCAACCGATATTTCGAACGGCCCATTACGCCCGCCGATGTCGTGTGGTCCTACTCGGGCGTACGCCCGCTGCTGGAAGATGCCGCCGCCGATGCCTCCGCCGTCACGCGTGACTACCAGCTCGATCTCAATACGCAAGGCGCCCCGCTGCTCTCCGTCTTCGGCGGCAAGATCACCACCTTCCGCAAGCTGGCCGAGGAAGCCGTGGACATGATCGCGCCGGTGCTGGGCAAGCAGCGCGGTGCCTGGACAGAACACGGCTGCCTGCCGGGTGGCGACCTGTATGGTGCGCAGCCGTCGAACCGCTCGGTGCGCCAGTTCGGTCAATACGTGCAGGGCTTGCAGCAGCAGTATCCGTGGCTGCCTGCCGCATTGTTGCAACGCTATGCGCGCGCCTATGGCAGCCGCACGCACGCGCTGCTGGAAGGAAGAAAGAACTTGGAAGAGATGGGAGAAGAAATCCTGGGCGGGCTCTATGTCGCCGAGGTGGACTACTTGCTGCGCCACGAATGGGCGACCAATGCCGCCGATATCTTGTGGCGCCGTTCCAAGCTCGGCCTGCATTTCCCCAAGGGCAGCGAGGCCGTACTGGACGCCTGGCTGGCCGCGCGGGGCGGCCAGTCTTCAGCTGAGGAACAACCCGCCGAAGCGGGCGAGTTGCTTCAGGCAGCCAGCAGGTAAGCACCCACGGCGGCAATACCGACGCCGCCGATGCGCACCACGCGGTCGGCCATCTGCTTGCCGGCGATCAGGCCGATGCCCAGACCGGCGGCATGCAGCAGTGCGGTGGCGGCGATGAAGCCAGCACCATACAGCGCGGCCGAGCTGCCGTGCGGCAGTTCAGCACCGTGCGCGTACCCATGGAACATCGCGAAGACCGACACCACCAGCGTGCTGCCCCACAGCGGCAGACGCACGGCAAAGGCGATCAGCAGGCCCAGTACGGCCACTGAGGCGGCGATACCGGTTTCCACGGCCGGCAGCTGCAGGCCGGCGAAGGCCAGCAAGGCACCGGCTACCATCATCAGCGGGAAGGCCAGCGGCAGTACCCACAGGGCGCGCTGCTTGCTCTGCGCGGCCCACAGGCCCACGGCCAGCATGGCCAGCAGATGGTCGATGCCCGAGAACGGATGCGCGAAGCCGGCGGCCATGCTGGTCGAGGCATCCATGGTCGAACCCGGATGGCCGGGGTGCGCCATTGCAGTGCCGGCTGCCAGTGCGGCGACGGCCAGAAGGCCCAGGCGGGCGCGGGTCTTGGTCGAGAGGGTCAACATGTTTTCTCCTTGGGCTGATACGGCAGATTCTTGATCGGGGAAATGACGGGGTTCAGGTTCAGTTCTTCGGCTTCTCGTCCAGCAAGCCCTGCTTGCGGATGTATTCGATGACCTTTTCCACCCCGTCGCCACTGCGCAGGTTGGTGAACACGAAGGGGCGTTCACCGCGCATGCGCTTGGCATCGGCCGCCATGATATCCAGATTCGCGCCCACATAGGGAGCGAGGTCGGTCTTGTTGATGATCAGCAGATCCGAGCGCGTGATGCCGGGGCCACCCTTGCGCGGGATCTTCTCGCCACCGGCCACGTCGATCACGTAGATGGTCAGGTCCGACAATTCCGGGCTGAAGGTGGCGGCCAGGTTGTCGCCGCCGGACTCCACCAGGATCAGGTCCAGGTCCGGAAAATCGGCGCTCATGCGGGCAATGGCTTCCAGATTGATCGAGGCATCCTCGCGGATGGCCGTGTGCGGACAGCCACCGGTCTCCACCCCCATCAGACGTTCTGCCGGCAGCGCATCGGCGCGCAGCAGGATTTCCATGTCTTCCTTGGTGTAGATGTCATTGGTGATGACGGCCATGTCGTAATGGTCGCGCATGCGCTTGCACAGCATTTCGCACAGTGCCGTCTTGCCGGAACCGACCGGGCCGCCGATGCCTACGCGCAGCGGATTGGAAGTTGCATTGCTCATGGTTGGTCTCTTGATCTCTTGGTCGCGTAAAAACGTAAATGGTATAAATAATTAAGAGCGATAGATGCGGCTATATTGCACCTCATGCTGCATCGACAGCAGCGACAGCCCCGGTGCCCAGTTGCACAGCTCGTCATCCTCCAGCGTGAGCGCGGTGGCCGCGGCCTTTTCCAGCTCCGGCTGCAACGACAGCAGGATGCGCTGCCCCGCCACCTGGCCCAGTGGCACGGTCTTCACGCAGGCCAGCACCTGGTTCTCGGCCCAGGCGAACAGCATGCCCAGCACCGCCGCCTCGCGCGGCACCTGCAGGGCCACCGTGGCAAAGGCCAGCGAGGTTGGCAGCGGCAGTTCCGGCTGCGCCTGCAGGATGGCCAGCAAGGCCTCATCGCCCAGCTTCAGGTCGGTCGCCAGTTTGCCCAGCGAATAGCCCATCTGAATGGTTTCGGCACGAAACTCGGACGTATCGCGGGCCGCGATGAAGCGTTCGGTCCACAACGTGACCTTTTCTGCATCACGGGCCTCGAAGGCTGCCACCAGCCGCGCAAAGATGGGGGCCTCGAAACGCGCCACCACCTCATGCAGCGCATGGCCGATCCAGGCGCGGGCCGTGGCTTCACTGCTCACGCGTCCACCCTCGATGGCCGCCTCCAGCCCTTGCGAATAGCTGTACGCGCCGATCGGCAAGGACGGGCTGCTCAGTTGCAGCAGATGCAGCAAGGCGGCAGCTTGCATGGGGTCAGCCCTCTTCCTTCTTGTCGCTCGGACGATGGATTTTCTGGCGCAGCGGAATCGGTGCCAGCGGATTGTGGTGATGGTCATCGCCATGATGGTGATGGCCGCCGCCATAGGCGCCCGCTTCCGGCTCGAAAGCCGCCAGCTCTTCAGTCACGCGCGCCCCCAGCCCTTCCAGCATTTCCTTCAACACCGGATCCTTGCGGATGCGCAGGAAACCGACGTTCCCTTCATGGCCCACATGCGCCTGGGTGTGACGATTGCCGAGGTGGAAGGCGCAACGCAGCAGCAGGTGCGCATCGGCTGCATCGACGCGATAGGTCGCTTCGGCCTTGGCGATGATCTTGACCACGCGGCCATCATCGCCGCGCAGCAGGTCGCCATCGCGCAGCACCGTACCGCGCACGGTGAACACCGCCACGTCTTCCCCCGAACGCAGGGTGGCACGCAGGCGGCTCTTCTCGCGCTGGTCATAGGGCAGTTCCAGTTCGCCGTCGATCTGCTCGGCCTGGGCTATCTTGGTATTGAGAGTGAGCATGAAAAAATCTAAAGAAAATCAGAACAGGAAATAGCGTTGTGCCAGCGGCAGCGAGACCGCCGGTTCGCACACCAGCAGCTCGCCATCAGCGCGCACTTCATAGGTTTCGGAATCGACTTCCATCTTCGGCGTGGCACCGTTGTGGATCATGTCGCGCTTGCGCAGGTTGCGCATGTTCTTCACGGCCACCACCGGCTTGTTCAGTTTCAGTTGTTCACCGATGCCGGCATCGAAGGCCGCCTGCGAGACGAAGGTCATCGAGGTCTTCAGTCCACCGCCATAGGCACCGAACATCATCCGGTAATGCACCGGCTGCGGGGTCGGGATGGAGGCATTGGGGTCACCCATCTGGGCGGCCGCGATCATGCCGCTCTTCAGAATCATCGAGGGTTTGGCCCCGAAGAAGGCCGGCTTCCACAGCACGATGTCGGCGATCTTGCCCACTTCCAAGGAGCCCACCACGTGCGCGATGCCGTGGGTGATGGCCGGGTTGATGGTGTACTTGGCGATGTAGCGCTTGATGCGGAAGTTGTCGTTGCGCGACGTGTCTTCCTTGAGCGAACCGCGCTGCACCTTCATCTTGTGCGCGGTCTGCCAGGTGCGCATGATCACTTCACCCACGCGGCCCATGGCCTGCGAGTCAGACGACATCATCGAGATCGCACCGATGTCATGCAGGATGTCTTCGGCGGCAATGGTCTCGCGGCGGATGCGCGATTCGGCAAAGGCGATGTCTTCGGCGATGGCCGGGTCCAGGTGATGGCAGACCATCAGCATGTCCAGGTGTTCGTCCAGCGTATTGACCGTGAAGGGACGCGTCGGATTGGTCGAGGACGGCAGCACGTTGCCCTCGCCCACCGCCGCGATGATGTCCGGTGCGTGGCCGCCGCCCGCACCTTCGGTGTGGAAGGTGTGGATGGTGCGGTCCTTGAAGGCCGCCAGCGTGTGCTCCAGGAAACCGCCCTCATTGAGCGTATCGGTGTGGATGGCCACCTGGATATCCATGCGATCGGCCACCGTCAGGCAGTTGTCGATGGCCGCCGGGGTCGAGCCCCAGTCCTCGTGCAGCTTCAGGCCGATGGCTCCGGCGCGGATTTGCTCTTCCAGCGGCAGCGGCAGGCTGACGTTGCCCTTGCCGAGGAAACCGAGGTTCATCGGGAAGGCGTCCGCTGCGGCCAGCATGGAATGGATGTGCCAGGGGCCGGGCGTACAGGTGGTGGCGGCCGTGCCGACGGCCGGACCGGTGCCGCCGCCCAGCATGGTGGTGACGCCGCTCATGAGGGCTTCCTCGATCTGCTGCGGACAGATGAAGTGGATGTGGCTGTCGATGCCGCCGGCGGTGACGATCATGCCTTCACCGGCGATGATTTCGGTCGCCCCGCCGATGGCCATTGTCACACCGGGCTGGATGTCGGGATTGCCGGCCTTGCCGATGCCGGCGATCTTGCCGGACTTGATGCCGATGTCGGCCTTGACGATGCCCCAGTGATCGACGATGAGCGCATTGGTGATGACGGTATCCATCACCTCGGCATGGGCGCGCTGCGACTGGCCCATGCCGTCGCGGATCACCTTGCCGCCGCCGAATTTGACTTCCTCGCCATAGACCGTGTAATCCTTCTCCACTTCCAGGAACAGCTCGGTGTCGGCCAGGCGCACGCGGTCGCCGACGGTGGGGCCGAACATTTCGGCATAGGCCGAACGGGAGATCTTGCTCATTTGGTTTGCCCCTTCTTGTCGTTGCCGTGCTGGGCCTTCAGCTTGCCCATCACCAGTGCATTGAAGCCATAGACGCGGCGCTCCCCTGCCAGCGCCACCAGTTCCACCGTGCGTTCCTGTCCGGGCTCGAAGCGCACTGCGGTCCCGGCTGCGATGTTCAAGCGCATGCCATAGGCCGCTTCACGTTCGAAGCGCAGTGCCGGATTGGTTTCGTAGAAATGGAAGTGGGAGCCGACCTGGATAGGACGGTCGCCGCTGTTGGCCACCGTCACCGTTACGGTGGGGCGGCCGACGTTGAGTTCGATGTCGCCGGGTTCGACCAGCATTTCGCCTGGAATCATGACGCGCTCCTCAAGGAATCGGATGGTGGACGGTGACCAGCTTGCTGCCGTCGGGGAAGGTGGCTTCGACCTGGATATCGGGGATCATCTCGGGCACGCCTTCCATGACGTCGTCACGGGTCAGGATGGTGGTGCCCTCGGACATCAGCTCGGCCACGGTCTTGCCATCGCGCGCGCCTTCCATGATGGCGGCGGTGATCAGCGCCACCGCTTCCGGATAATTGAGCTTGAGGCCACGGGCCTTGCGGCGCTCGGCCAGCAAAGCGGCGGTGAAGATGAGCAGCTTGTCTTTTTCTCTGGGTGTCAGTTCCATGTGAGCTCCTGGCCGTTTGGTGGCCTTCAGTTTCTATAACGTAGGGCGAGGCTTGATTCAGTTTTCCTGATGCAGCTTGTTACGTCGTGTTCATGTATTCCAGATGCGTGGAATGGCGGCTTGCTTGCCGGTGACGGCCGGACGCAGCACATGCCAGGCCGCATGCAGCCACTGCCGCGCCACCAGGCTGGATGGCCCCATGTAGCGCGCGATCAGTACCTGCTTCATCAGCGTGGCACCGCTGCGTCCTTCCAGCTGCAGGGCAGCGATGCTCTCGCGCAGTCGGCCCAGGAGCGCCGCATCCATGCCATCGCCCACGGCGATCAGGGTGCCGCAGATGGTCTGCCCATCCAGCGCCAGCGGGCCTTGCATGGCACCCGCCTCGGCTTGCAGGCGACCCTGCTCGAACCATACCAGCTTGCCGCCACGGCGGATGCTGGTGCGCTGGCTGACGGCACCGGTGTTGAAGGTTTCGCCCGAAGCGGTGCGGCCAAAGCAAAGGATTTCCGCACCCAGGTAAGCCGCGTCGGCGGCCAGGGTCACTTCATGTTCCATGCGCACGTCGGCCCCATCGAAGAAGATGGTTTCCTGCGGCAGCCATTCCAGCGTGGCCCCTGCTACCGCATCGAGCCTGACGGCCTGGCGTGATGACTGGCCGTTGGCGCGATACCACTTGCCCGCACCGGGCGTGGTCAGCAGCGCATGGGCGCGTTCGCCCACCTCAGCGGTGATCGAAAGCTGGTCGCCACCGACGATGCCGCCCGGCGGATGGACGATGATGGCGTGGCAGATGGACGGGTCTTCGGGATAGAGCGGCTTCTGCACGCGCAGGGGGCCGAAGTGCTGGCGGTGCATGAGGCGCGTGGTGCCTTTGTCGTCGGCAAAGCCCAGCGCCAGGCGTGCCTGGTCCGGCGCATGCCGCAGGGGCGCGCCTGGTGTCGCGGGGGCCGGCATGCTGGCGGGTTCCGGATGGCCGGGGAGTCGTTTCATACCTGGTTCTTCATTGCGTGGAAGGCGGCGTGTGCAAGCGGACAGCCTGGCCGCGAACATGCGACTTTATAGCAGACCCGCTGCAAACGCGCAGCCTTCCTTTGCGACGGTATCAGACCGCCAGATGCTTCTTCACGTCCTCGCCATCCATCTGGTCCTGGGTACCGGCCGCGACCACTTCGCCGCGCGACATCACCACGAAGGTATCGGCCAGTTCGCGGGCGAAGTCGAAATACTGCTCGCACAGCAGGATGCCGATGTCGCCGCGCTGGCGCAGCAGGCTGATGACGCGACCGATGTCCTTGATGATGGAAGGCTGGATGCCCTCCGTCGGTTCATCCAGGATGATCAGCTTGGGCTCGGCCAGCAGCGCCCGGGCAATGGCCAGCTGCTGCTGTTGGCCGCCGGAAAGGTCGCCGCCGCGCCGATGCAGCATTTCCTTCAACACCGGGAAGAGTTCATAGACCTCGCCCTTGATGGTGGAGGCACGGCGGCCCGAGAGCGTGGCCATGCCCATGAGCATGTTTTCCTCCACCGTCAGGCGCGCGAAGATCTCGCGTCCCTGCGGCACGTAGGCGATGCCCAGCTTGGCGCGCTGGTGCGGCTTGAGACGGGTGATGTCCTGGCCTTCGAAGCTGACATTGCCCTTGGCCACCGGCAGCACGCCCATCAGGCATTTCAAGAGCGTGGTCTTGCCCACGCCGTTGCGGCCCAGCAGGGACAGGACTTTGCCCTTCTGCACATCGAGCGAGACGCCGCGCAGGGTATGCGCCGCGCCGTAGTACTGGTTCAGTTCATTGACTTGCAGCATGGATGATGGTCTCCGCTCTTATCGTCCCAGGTAGACTTCGATGACGCGCTCGTTGGATTGCACCTGGCGCATGTTGCCCTCGGCCAGTACCGATCCTTCGTGCAGCACGGTCACCTTGCCACCCTGGGCGATCTCCTCGACGAAGCCCATGTCGTGTTCCACCACCATGATGGAATGCTTGCCGCGCAACTCGTTCAACAGCTCGGCGGTGCGTGCGGTCTCGGCGTCGGACATGCCGGCCACCGGTTCATCGAGCAACAGCAATTGCGGTTCCTGCATCAACAGCATGCCGATTTCCAGCCACTGCTTCTGGCCGTGCGAGAGCAGGCCGGCCACGCGATGCTCCTGGCCGTTCAGGCGGATCAGCTTGAGGATTTCCTCGATCTTGCCGATCTGCTCCGAAGACAGGCGCGCAAAGAGCGTGGTCTTGACGCGCTTGTCCATCTTCATCGCCAGTTCCAGGTTCTCGAACACGGTGTGCTGCTCGAACACGGTCGGGCGCTGGAACTTGCGGCCGATGCCCGCATGCGCGATCTCGTATTCGGTCATCTTGGTCAGGTCGATGGTCTGGCCGAAGAAGGCGGTGCCGGCGGTAGGCCGGGTCTTGCCGGTGATGACGTCCATCATCGTGGTCTTGCCTGCGCCATTGGGACCGATGATGCAGCGCAGTTCACCCACCGAGATATCCAGGTTCAGGTTGTTGATGGCCTTGAAGCCATCGAAGGAGACCGTGATGTTTTCCAGATAGAGGATGGCACCGTGGGTGGTATCGACGCCCTCGGGTTTGATGCGTTCGTAGGATGCACCGTGGTCGGCGCGGGGCGTGTCGACATTGCCGCCCAGGCCGCCGATGCCTGCCGGGTTTTTCCCGGGTTCGACTGCACTCATGCTGCCTCCTTGGATGCGCTGCCCTCAGCGGGCGCGGCATCGCGTTTCTTGAATTTCTGCGCCAGGCCCAGGATGCCCTGCGGCAGGAACAGCGTGACCAGAATGAAGATCAGCCCCAGCGCATACAGCCACAGGTCCGGGAAGGCGGCCGTGAACCAGCTCTTCAAACCATTGACGGTGAAGGCACCGATGATGGGGCCGATCAGCGTGCCACGCCCGCCCACAGCCGCCCAGATCACCATCTCGATGGAATTGGCCGGCGACATTTCGGAGGGATTGATGATGCCCACCTGCGGCACGTACAGCGCACCGGCGATGCCGCAGATCACGGCCGAGAGCGTCCACACGAAGAGCTTGAACCACAGCGGGTTGTAGCCGATGAACATGAGGCGCGATTCGGAATCGCGCACGCCCTGCAGCACGCGGCCCAGCTTGGAGGTGACGATCATGCGACACAGCACCAGCGCACCGAACAGCAGCGCCAGCGTTACCAGGTACAGCACCGCCTTGGTGGCCGGTGCGGTGATGGTGAAGCCCAGGATGCGCTTGAAGTCGGTGAAGCCGTTGTTGCCGCCAAAGCCGGTATCGTTGCGGAAGAACAGCAGCATGAAGGCGAAGGTCATGGCCTGCGTGATGATGGAGAAATACACGCCCTTGATACGCGAACGGAAAGCGAAGTAACCGAACACGAAGGCCAACAGACCCGGGACCAGCACCACCAGCAGCATGGAGAACCAGAAGTGATCCGTCATCCACCAGTACCAGGGATAGGCCTTCCAGTTCAGGAACACCATGAAGTCCGGCAGGTTGCTCTGGTACACGCCGTCACGGCCGATGGCGCGCATCAGGTACATCCCGTGGGCGTATCCGCCCAATGCGAAGAAAACGCCATGACCCAGCGAGAGGATGCCCGTATAGCCCCACACCAGGTCCAGTGCCAGCGCAGCCATGGCGTAGCACATGAACTTTCCTACCAAAGCGACGGTGTAGGAGGAGACGTGCAGGCTGCTTCCGGCGGGGAACAGCAGGTTGCAGACCGGCAGCAAGGCCAGCACGATGGTGCAGATGACGATGCCGGTCCAGGCCGGACGATTGAACAGCGAGGGGCGCATGATCATGGTGCTCATTCCACGCTCCTTCCCTTGAGTGCGAAGAGGCCTTGCGGACGCTTCTGGATGAATACGATGATGAAGACCAGGATGGCGATCTTGGCCAGCACGGCACCGGCCACCGGCTCCAGGAATTTGTTGACTTCGCCCAGGCCGAAGGCAGCGATGACGGTCCCGGCCAGCTGACCCACGCCACCCAGCACCACCACCATGAAGGAATCCACGATGTAACCCTGTCCCAGGTCGGGGCCGACGTTGCCCAGCTGCGAGAGCGCCACGCCACCGAGACCGGCGATGCCGCAACCGAGGCCGAAGGTCATCATGTCGATCTTGCCGGTGGACACGCCCACGCAGTCGGCCATGCGGCGATTCTGCGTGACGGCCCGCACGAACAGACCCAGGCGGGTCTTGTTCAGGATCAGCCAGACCGCGAACACCACGAACAGCGCAAAGAACACGATCACGATGCGGTTATAGGACAGCACCAGTGAACCCAGCACGGTGACGCCACCCGACATCCAGCTCGGATTGGCCACTTCCACGTTCTGCGCGCCAAAGATGGAGCGCACGCATTGCATCAGCATGAGGCTGATACCCCATGTACAGAGCAGGGTTTCCAGCGGACGGCCATAGAGCCAGCGGATCACCAGCCGTTCCAGCGCAATGCCCACTGCCGCGGCCACGATGAAGGCCGCCGGCAGGGCCACGACCAGATAGGCATCGATGGCACCGGGGAAGAACTTGCGGAACACCAGCTGGCACACATAGGTGGTGTAGGCGCCGATCATCAGCAGTTCACCGTGGGCCATGTTGATGATGCCCATGAGACCAAAGGTGATGGCCAGGCCCAGTGCGGCCAGCAGCAGCACGCTGCCCAGCGAGATGCCATAGAACAGCTTGCCGGCGAAGTCGACGATGGCCAGGTGGCGGTCCAAAGCGGAGAGGGTGCGCACCGCTTCCACGCGTACGCCTTCATCCGGCTCCACGTAGGAGCCATCGGGATTCTTGGCCAGCATGTTTTCCAGGACCGGCTTGAGCGACGCATTGGTCGTCTCGGCCAGTTTCCTGACCGCAGCGCGGCGTGCAGCCGGATCGGGGGAATGCAGGTTGGCGGTGGCCTGTACCTGCTGCAGCACGTCCTTGATCTGCGCATCGTTTTCCTTGGCCAGCGCCTTGAGGATCAGCGGCATCTGGGCCGGATCGGCATTCCTGAGCAGATCATTGGCAGCGGCCAGGCGCTCATCGCGTTGCGGCGAGAGCAGCTTCAGTCCCGAGAGCGCACCCTCGACGGCACCGCGCAGGCGGTTGTTGACGGTGATGCCTTCGGCGTCATCGGGTGCGGGGCCGCTCTTGTCGGTGGCCGGGTTGAAGGCCTGGCCGGCATCATCGACGATGAGGATGTCACCGGCAGGCGTGACATAGAGCGCGTCGCTGTTCAAGGCGTTGAGAATCTTGAGCGCGTCGTCGTTGGCCAGCGCGGCAATCTGGTTGACGGCGTCGATGCGCGCGTCGGGGTCGTCTCCGCCAAGGGGCTTGAGCAGAGCCGGATCGATGGCTGCGAACGCCCCGAGGGCGTGCACGCAAAGCCAGGTCGCGAGCAGCCCGCGTAGGAACTGGATGGCTGGTTTCATGGTCGGTGTGCGCCTCGAAGCGCGGGCCGGGCTGCTGCGGCCGGGGCGAGTCGTCGGGCGGTTTTCTTGTGGAGGGAAATGCGTGGGGCGGACGGAGCGCCTTGGATACGCCGCGCAAGCTGCGTATCGAAGGCGCTCCGAAGAACGCCATCAACTACTGCAACAACCGCAAGCTTAGTTCTTCTGCTTGCTCTCGTTGCCCGGGATATACGGGCTCCACGGTTGCGCGCGGATGGTGGTCTTGGTCTTGTAGACCACGTTGAACTGACCATCGGCCTTGATTTCGCCGATCATCACCGGCTTGTGCAGGTGGTGGTTGGTCTTGTCCATTTCCAGCGTGTAGCCCGACGGTGCCTTGTAGGTCTGGCCCGCCATGGCCGCGATCACCTTGTCGGTGTCGGTGGACTTGGCCTTTTCCACGGCCTGCGCCCACATGTGGATGCCGACGTAGGTGGCTTCCATCGGGTCGTTGGTCACGACGGTGTCGGCATTGGGCAGGTTCTTGGCCTTGGCGTAGGCCTTCCACTTCTTGATGAAGGCGGCGTTGACCGGATTCTTCACCGATTCGAAGTAGTTCCAGGCGGCCAGGTGGCCCACCAGCGGCTTGGTATCGACACCGCGCAATTCTTCTTCACCCACCGAGAAGGCCACCACCGGCACATCGGTCGCCTTCAGGCCGGCGTTGCCCAGTTCCTTGTAGAAGGGCACGTTGGAGTCACCGTTGATGGTCGAGATCACGGCCGTCTTGCCACCGGCGGAGAACTTCTTGATGTTGGCCACGATGGTCTGGTAGTCGGAGTGGCCGAACGGGGTGTAGACCTCGTCGATGTCGGAGTCCTTCACGCCCTTGCTGTGCAGGAAGGCGCGCAGGATCTTGTTGGTGGTGCGCGGATAGACGTAGTCGGTACCCAGCAGCACGAAGCGCTTGGCGCCGCCGCCTTCCTTGGACATCAGGTATTCCACGGCAGGAATGGCTTGCTGGTTGGGGGCAGCACCGGTATAGAAGACGTTCTTCTCCAGTTCTTCACCTTCGTACTGCACCGGGTAGAACAGCAGGCTGTTCAGTTCCTTGAAGACCGGCAGCACCGACTTGCGCGACACCGAGGTCCAGCAACCGAAGACCACCGAGACCTTGTCCTGGGAGATCAGCTGACGCGCCTTTTCGGCGAACAGCGGCCAGTTCGAGGCGGGGTCGACCACCACCGGTTCCAGCTTCTTGCCCATCACCCCGCCGGCGGCGTTGATTTCATCGATGGTCATCAGGGCCACGTCTTTCAGGGACGTCTCGGAGATGGCCATGGTGCCCGACAGCGAATGCAGGATGCCGACCTTGATGGTGTCGGCAGCAAAGGCCGACGGCAGCCAGGAGGATGCGGCCAGTGCGAATGCACCCAGAGCGGTGGCTTTCAGTACGGTACGACGTGACATGTGGTGCTCCCTCGAGAAAAGTTTTGGAAGAATTTTTTCACTGCCCAGTCGCTTTAGCAGATTGTGTGCCAATGCCCGGTCAAGGGCCTGCGGTCTGCATCAAAGCGGGGCGGGGAGCGGCGGGAGGAGGGAATAATGTTGTCAGGCACGCCAGGATTGCGCACCAAAGCCGAGCGTCATTGTCGACAGTCGTATGGTGCTGCGGCAACACTCACCAGCCTGGCGCTCCAGCATGCGCGATCTTGGTGCGTCGGTGAAAGCGCCAGTGGGCGCGGGTTTGCGCCAGGCGAAGCAATTTCCTGAGATATGAGGCAGATTGTTCACAATAGTGAGCACATCGTGAACGATACTTTGAGCGCAGAGCGCCAGGCCGCGTGTTCCATTGCGGTGCCTGGCGCTGCCGGGGCATCAGCGCAGCAGCACGTGCTGCATGAATTGCCGCAGGGGGAATTCGATCATGTTCTGCAAGGCCACCGGCAGTTCCAGTGGACGCATGATCATCTTGATGGTGGTGTCGGGTTTGAGATTGACGCGCACGGTGCGACTCATGCGCGAGGCCAGTTCCTTCACGCGCGCCGGGTCGGCCGCCAGTTCCGGCTTGTGCACCAGGACCACATGGCGGATGGCGCAGTCGGCGTCTTCGCTCTTGAGTTCCAGGGTGCGGCGGCTCAGGGTGCCGAAGACACGCGAGCGGCCGATGTTTTCCTGGCGGCGGTAGCGACGGAAGTACTGGTAGAAGTGCTTGTAATGATTGACCTCGTCATTGGCGATGAGGCCGGCCAGGTGCTTGAGGACCGGCTCGTCGGTAGCGCGCGCCAGGGCGCGGTAATAGGTGGAGGTGCCGGTCTCTACCACGCAGCGCGCGGCCAGTTCCTGGGCGCGCGTGGGTTCGAGCAGCTCCACCTTGCAGTACTGCGAGTATTCATCGAGGAAGCCCTGGTAGGCGCGCGGCCAGTCGAATTCCGGCCAGACATGCTCGACATAGGCGCGCAGGGCCGCGCCATGCTGCAGCTCTTCCTGTTCCCAGTGCTCGCGCAGCCAGGTCTCGACTTCGGCATCGCCCTGGTAGTACTCCACCAGGTTGTGGGTATAGAGATCGGAACCGCTTTCGACGAAGGAGGCGCAGGCCACCAGGTAGAACAGGTCTTCGTTCTGCCGCACCCGCTCTTTGTCGATGCGGGTCAGGTCGATGTCATCGATGGTCCAGTGTTTTTTTTCTTGGCGACTCGGGTTCATCTGCTATACCTCTCTTCTCGAAGTGGTGGTGGGCATAGCGATATGATGCGGCGCGATGACATTGGTTCAGGGCCGCCCAAGACGTCTTGACACAACTTTGCAAAGCGTCCGGCGACGTCAGCATTTCGTCAGGGAGAATGGTCAGCGGGGCCGTGGAAATCACAGGTTCCGGGTAGCATCGCTGCCCAGCACCACACGATTGCGGCCCTGGTATTTGGCGTGATACAGCGCCTGGTCGGCGATGCGCAGCAGCTCTTCGGCGCTGGTCTGCTCATCCGGTTGCAGGGAGGCCACGCCGATGCTGGCCGTGATGTAGCCGAACGGAGAATCCGCATGCGGCAGCTTGAGCGCGAAGATGGCCTGGCAGATGTGCTCGGCCTGCTGCAGGGCATGCGCAGTGTCGCTCTCGGCGATGATGACGCTGAACTCCTCGCCGCCGTAGCGTGCGACCAGGTCGGTAGCGCGGCGCGAACTCTTCTGCAGCACACGCGCCACGATGCGCAGGCATTCGTCACCGGCCAGATGGCCGTAGCGGTCGTTGTACTTCTTGAAGTAATCCACGTCCAGCATCAGCAGCGCCAGCGCATGTCCCGAGCGCACCGAGCGCCGCAGTTCCTGGTCCATGACCTCGTCGAAGCGGCGCCGGTTGGCCACACCGGTGAGTCCGTCGGTGGCCGACAACGCTTCCAGCTTGCGGTTGGCGCGTTCCAGTTCGCGCGTGCGGTGGGCCACCTGCTCTTCCAGCACCTGCTTGCTCTGCTGCAGCTTGCCGGCCATCTCGTTGAACTTGCGCGAGAGCACGGCGATCTCGTCGCCGCCGGCCTGTTCCACCCGTACCGTGGTGTCGCCGCTGCCGGCTTCCTTCATGGCGCCCACCAGCCGCTGCAGGGGGACGCTGATGCTGCGCGCGATCAGCGCCGAGAGCAGCAGCGAGGCCCCGAAGCACAGCAGGCCGATGGCGATGATCTTGTCGCGCACCGAGCGCGTATCGGCGTTGAGCTTGTCACTGGGCGTGGCGCTGACCACCCACCATGAGGTGTGCGGCAACTGGGCAATGGCCGCATAGTAGGGGGTCTTGTCGGCGCGGGTATAGGCGATGAAGTCGCTGGTACGGCGTTGTCCGAGGCTGGCCGTGATGCCTGCCAGCAGGGCCGGATCGGCGCTGCTCAAGCTGGTATCCCGGCCCTGCACCACCACCGTGCCATCGCTGGCATCGACGATGAAGAGGCTGGAGTCGTAGCCCAGGTCGACGCCCTCGAAGATGCTGAAGAAGTAGCTCGGCCGCACGCCCACGAACAGAATGCCGGCGCTGCGGTTGTTGCCCGTGAAGCGGATCTCGCGCAGCATGGCCACGCTCTTCTGTCCATGGCCGCCGTTGTAGAGCGTCCACCAGGCGCGTCCGCCCAGGTCGGGAGCCAGCTCGGCCACGCGCCCGATATTGCTGGCCAGGGGCGCAAAGATCTGCGGATCGATGACCTGGCGCTTGCGATCAAGCAGGTACTTCTGGTTCACGTCGGGCAAGGACCCGAAGGTATCCAGCAGTACGCGCGCCACCGCGCTGCGGGCCGCCGCGCTGGCGGCTTCGTCCTGGCCATAGTAGTCGGCCAGCAGGCGCTGCAACCTGTCGGACAGGACCAGTTCCTCGCTGGTGTCTTCGATCTTTTCCATGCGCAGCATCAGGTTCTGCGAGATCTGCTTGACCACCTGGACCGAGTAGGTCCGCACCTTGTCCTGGGTGGCGCGGGTGGTTTCGCGATAGGCCAGCAGGCCCGAGATCACCAGCGGCACCAGCGAGACCAGGATAAAGGAATTGATGAGCCGGTAGCGGATTTCGATCTTGCGCAGGAAACCCAGCCAGAAGAAGTCGAGCCGTCTTTTCATGGAGAGCCCTCTTACCTGGCCGACAGGCGCGCCTGCTCGGTGATGGAATTCTGCAGGATGCGCGCTGCCCGCGCCGGTGTCTGGCTGCCCGACAGCACACCCTGCAGAAGCGGATGCAGCACCTCGATGGTATTGACCGGCAGCATGGAGTAGTACAGCCCCGGCGCATTGTCGGTGGCGGCATCGCGCTTCATCTCGTCGACCAGCGCAAACAGCGCGGGGTCTCCCCGTACATCGGAGGGGATCACGCGAAACGGCGGAATGTTCTGCCGTTTGCTCTGCCAGATCGGCATGCCCGGCCCATACAGGAAATCCAGGAACTGCGCCGCTGCCTGGCGGTGCCGCGCACTGCCGTGCTGGCCCACGGCGAAGCCGGTTTCGCTGCCCAGCACCGGCCTGAGCGGCTGGCCCCGGTCGTTCCACGGCGGCACGAAGACGCCCACGTGCATGCCGCGTCCGTTCATCAGTGTCCCGGCGGCCCACGTGCCCTGGAAGGTCATCGCGGCGCGCCCCTCGGCGAACTGGCGCAAGGTACTGTCATAGCCGGCGCGCAGGCAGTCGGCCTGCACCATTTTCCGCTCCACCAGCGTGCGCAGGCGAGTGAAGATGGCGACCCCGTCGGGATTGTCCAGCTGCAGAGTGCCATTGGCGATGCGCGTGCGCCAGTCGGGCACTCTGGCCGCGATCAGGTTGGCAAAGCCGTAGCTGAAGGGGCCATTGCCCAGCATGTTGGGAAAGCCGCCCGACAGCGCCAGCGGTACCAGACCCGCCTTGCGCAGCGCTGCACCGGCGGCCAGGAAGGAGTCGAAGTCGGTGGGCGGCGTGGCGATGCCGGCACGCGCGAACATGTCGCGGTTGTAGTAGATCAACGTGGTGGCCAGGCCGGAGGGAATGCCGTAGCGACGTCCACCCGGCGAGGTCCACTCGCGCTGCAGGATTTCCAGCATGTTGCCCCAGGCCCGGGTATCACCGATGTCGGCCAGCAGGCCCTGGTCGGCCAGGGTGGCCGTATAGGGGCTGGCATTGACCGAGAAGATGTCGGGCAGGCTGTCGGTGGCTGCGCGCGGCTTGAGGTTTTCCTCGACGGAATTGCCGATCATGAACTGCAGGTTGATCCTTACCTCGGGATGGACAAGCGTGAAGGCATCGACCACCCGGTGCATTTCTTCGGACCAGTCGGGGGCCCACACCAGTGCCGTCAGGACCACCGGCTCGGCGCTGGTGCTTGCGGCACGCGCGCTTGCTGCGCCTGCGCTGTCGTCACCGCGTTCGCAAGCGGCCAGCAGGAGGCTTGCGACCACCCCCGCGATGAATATCCTGAGCCCGCGCATGGCGCGCCCGGTCATGCCTGAGAGTGCGCAGCTGGAGTGGCAATCCGGATCAGGCACGCCTGTTACTGATGGCGTATATCGGCCACGCATCGATTTCCCCTGCGGCTAAGCTTTTTGTTTTACAGCAATGCGCATGGTGCTGCGTTGCGCCTACCTGCCGCTCTCTTTGCACGATCCTGGCATATGAGAACAATGGCAAGAAGTTTGCCAGTTTTTACAGTTTCCTGCACGAACCGCGTGCGCTTTTATTGTCTTTGCTCAGCTTTTGCCACGGCGCAAGTGCGCCCGGCTTGATGTGCCGCCTGAACGAAAATGAACAGGCCCTTATAATGGGCCCCTCGCGCCCTAAGGGGCGATCGCGGTTCACTTTGCTTCAACCTGTCGGCATCTTCCTCTCTGCTGAGGATGCGGCTGTCTCACCGATTCCACATGCACAACAAAGATACTTCGCTCTCCATGGGCAAATTTCCCCCATGGCTGGCCGTCCTGGCAGCCTTGACCGCGCTGGGCGCGCTGGCCATCGACATGTACCTGCCCAGCTTCACGGCCATCGCCAAGGATCTGGGCGTGGGCACCAACCTGGTCCAGCTGACGCTGGCCTCGTTCCTGGTCGGCCTGGCCGTGGGGCAGATGTTCTATGGTCCGTTGTCGGACCGCTTCGGTCGCAAGCCGCCCTTGTTCTTCGGTATCGCCCTGTACTTTGTTTGCTCGTTGCTGTGCATTTTTGTACAGAGCATCGAGACCCTGATCGTGTTGCGATTGTTCCAGGGCCTGGGTGGTAGCGCCGGCATGGTGATCCCGCGCGCCATGGTGCGTGATCGCATGGGGGCCGAGGGCTCGGCCAAGGCGTTCTCGATGCTGATGCTGGTATTCGGGCTGGCCCCGATCCTGGCTCCCTTCATCGGCGGTCTGATGCTGGTCTTCGCCAGCTGGCGCGGCATCTTCGTGGTGCTGACCATCTTCGGTCTGCTGTGCATGCTGGGCACCCGCAAGTACCTCACCGAGACGGTGGACGTTTCCCGTGCCGAACCCTTGCACCTGGGTCGTACGTTGCGCCAGTATCGGGACCTGCTGCGGCATCGCCAGTTCATGTCCTTCGTGCTGTGTGGCGGCCTGGTGCAGGCGGGGATGTTCGCCTACATCGCCGGTGGTCCGTTCGTGGTGATCGAGCTGCACGGCATCCAGCCGCAGTATTTTGGTTTCGTGTTTGCCTCCAACGCCGTCGGGCTGATCGCCGCCTCGCAGATCAATGCGCGCCTGGTGGTCAAGCGCTCGGCCGAGCGCGTGCTGGGCCGTGTGTTGTGGGTGCCGGCGGGCCTGTCGCTGGTGGTGGTGCTGGCCGTGGCCGCTGGACTGGAAAGCCTGCCCCTGCTGCTGTTCGGCTTCTTCGGATATCTGACGGCCTATGGCTTCACCGGCCCGAATGCAACTGCCATCGCCTTGAAGCATCAGGGCCGCCAGGCCGGTACGGCTGCCGCGCTGATGGGTACCCTGCAGTTCGGCATGGGCGTGCTCTCCGGCGTGGTAATGAGCCTGTGGCATGACGGTACGGCCTTGCCGCTGGTGTCGGTGATGGCCTTCTGCGGCGTGAGCGCATTCCTGCTGTATCACTTCGTGGCCAAGCATGAGCCGGTGACAGCGGCGCAGCATTGAATTTCAGGAAGCGCTGACCCCTCATGCTCTACGCCGTCTCCGCCTCCATCCTGTGGGGCTTGTTCCCGCTCTACTTCAAGTTGCTCAAGGAAATTCCTTCCTTCGACATCGTGGTCCATCGCCTCTTCTGGTCTTGCGTGTTCCTGGTGGCGGTGCTGGCCTGGCGGCGCCAGTGGGGCTGGGTCGCCGAGGTCCGTCAGCGGCCCATGGTGGTGGCCGGCTTCCTGCTCTCGGCCCTGCTGCTCACCGGCAACTGGACACTCTACGTCTGGGCCGTCAATGCCGGGCGCATCGTCGATACCAGCCTGGGTTACTTCATGAGTCCGCTCGTGAGCGTCTTCATGGGCTACCTGATCCTGAAGGAACGCATGCGTCCCCTGCAATGGCTGGCGGTGTTCCTTGCACTCGGTGCAGTGATCTGGCTGACCATCGCCAATGGCAGCCTGCCGTGGATTTCGCTCTTGATCGCGCTGACCTTCGCCTTCTATGGCCTCTTGCGCAAGACCGCGCACCTGGGTGCCCTTGAAGGCCTGTCGCTGGAAACCTTGCTGATGCTGCCGCTGGTGCTGGTCATCCTGGGTCTCGATACCCTGCGCGACAGCAACGCCTTCACCCATGCTTCCACTTCGGCCCGGATCCTGCTGGCCTTGTCCGGCCCCATCACGGCGGTGCCGCTGCTGCTCTTTGCCCATGGCGCGCGTCGCATCCCCTTGTCGATGCTGGGCCTGATGCAATACATTTCGCCCACCATCCAGCTGCTGGGTGGCGTGCTGATCTACGGCGAACCCTTTGCCGGGGCACGCGCCATCGGCTTTTGCGTGATCTGGGTGGCGCTCGCGGTATACTCCGCCGAAGGCTTGTGGCGCTACCTGCGCACCCGCGCGCAAAGCTCGGCAGAGCCCAGCGCCGGCGGCGCCTGATCGCCGTCTTACCGTTTCCCTCTCACTGGCAACTCATACCATGGCCCAATACGTCTTTACCATGAACCGCGTCGGCAAGATCGTGCCGCCGAAGCGGCAGATCCTCAAGGACATCTCGCTGTCCTTCTTCCCCGGCGCCAAGATCGGCGTGCTCGGCTTGAACGGCTCGGGCAAGTCCACCCTGCTCAAGATCATGGCCGGCATCGACAAGGAAATCGAGGGTGAAGCCATCCCGATGCCCAACCTCAACATCGGCTACCTGCCCCAGGAACCGCAGCTCGATCCCGAGAAGACCGTGCGCCAGGAAGTCGAAAGCGCCCTGGGTGAAGTCTTCGAAGCCCAGGCCAAGCTGGACGCGGTCTACGCCGCCTATGCGGAAGAAGACGCCGACTTCGACGCCCTCGCCACCGAGCAGGCCCGCCTGGAAGCCATCATCGCCGCCGCTGACGGCAACAGCCTCAACCAGCAGCTGGAAATGGCCGCCGACGCGCTGCGCCTGCCGCCCTGGGACGCCAAGATCGGCGTGCTCTCCGGCGGCGAAAAGCGCCGCGTGGCGCTGTGCAAGCTGCTGCTCTCCAAGCCCGACATGCTGCTGCTGGACGAACCGACCAACCACCTGGACGCCGAATCGGTGGACTGGCTGGAGCAGTTCCTGCAACGCTTCCCCGGCACCGTGGTGGCCATCACCCACGATCGCTACTTCCTCGACAATGCCGCCGAATGGATCCTGGAACTGGACCGTGGCCACGGCATCCCCTGGAAGGGCAACTACAGCTCCTGGCTGGAACAGAAGGAAGCCCGCCTGAAGCAGGAAGAGGCCAGCGAATCGGCCCGCCAGAAGACCATCGCCAAGGAACTGGAATGGGTGCGCCAGAACCCCAAGGGCCGCCAGGCCAAGAGCAAGGCGCGTCTGGCCCGCTTCAACGAGCTCTCCGAATACGAATACCAGAAGCGCAACGAGACCCAGGAAATCTTCATTCCCGTGGCCGAGCGCCTGGGCAATGAAGTCATCGAATTCAAGAACGTCAGCAAGGGCTATGGTGACCGCCTGCTGATCGACAACCTGAACTTCAAGATCCCGGCCGGCGCCATCGTCGGCATCATCGGCCCCAACGGCGCCGGTAAATCGACCCTGTTCCGCATGCTGGCCGGCCGTGAAACCCCGGACAGTGGCGAACTGGTGCTCGGCCCCACCGTCAAGGTGTCGCTGGTGGACCAGTCGCGCGAAGACCTGGGTAACAAGAAGACGGTCTTCGAAGATGTCTCGGGCGGCGCCGACATCCTCACCGTGGGCCGCTTCGAAATGCCCTCGCGCGCCTACCTGGGCCGCTTCAACTTCAAGGGTGGCGACCAGCAGAAGATCGTCGGCAACCTCTCCGGCGGTGAGCGCGGCCGTCTGCACCTGGCCAAGACCCTGCTGCAGGGTGGCAACGTCCTGCTGCTGGACGAACCGTCCAACGACCTCGACGTGGAAACCCTGCGCGCCCTGGAAGATGCGCTGCTGGAATTTGCCGGCACCGTGCTGGTGATCTCCCACGATCGCTGGTTCCTGGACCGTATCGCCACCCACATCATCGCCTTCGAAGGCGATTCGCAGGTTACCTTCTTCGACGGCAACTATCAGGAATACGAAGCCGACAAGAAGAAGCGCCTCGGCGAAGAAGCGGCCAAGCCCAAGCGTATCCGTTACAAACCGGTTACGCGTTGATCGCTTCACTGATGGGTACGTAAAAACGCCGCGGGTTCCCGCGGCGTTTTTTTTTCGTCCGCCTATCCTCCGCCTGTCGTCCGCCTGTCGTCCGCAGCCCGGACGTAAAGAGTTGTAGGGACGCATGACGCCGCCCCTCGCGCTGGCTACCATCGCGGGATCACCACATCACCGGGAGCCCCGATGCAGATCCGCAGAACGCTATCGCTTGCCCTGACGACGGTGCTGGCCGGTTGCGCCACCTCGCAACCGGTCACGCAGATCGACAAGGATACCTACCTGCTGGTAGCCAGTTCGCGCTGGCATGGCAATGACGGCGTGGCTGTACAGGGCTTGCAGCAGGCCGATGACTGGTGCCGCCAGCAGGGCCGCCACGCCCGCATCATCGGCAGCGAACGTTCGGAGGGCGTAATCGGCGTGATGCCGCCCAAGGTCATGCTTAGTTTCAAATGTGATCTATCCCGCCCGTAGCGGCTCCCACCGCCCGGGAACGGGCAGCAATCGGCCTGCACGGGTAGAATCACGGCCTTGCCCGCCCACAAGGCCCCGGCCAGAGAAGAGGCCGTCACCGTATCGGGTGCACGATGATTCCTCCACCGCAGTTCGCGTCATCCACGCAGTCAACATAAAAAACGCGCCATCCCGTCATGATCGTCTTCATGCGCGGGTTTGTTTCATCATTCATCCATTGCCATGCTTGCCACCATCACCCGCCTCTTTCCCGTGTGGGCGCTGCTGCTTTCCGCTGCCGCCTACTTCTCGCCGCCGACCTTCACGCCCCTGGGCAAATACATTACCCAGCTGCTCACGCTGATCATGCTGACCATGGGCGTGACGCTCACGGTGGACGACTTCAAGCGCATCATCAAGCGCCCCGCGCCCGTGGCGGCCGGTATCGTCCTGCACTACCTGGTCATGCCGCTGGCCGCCTGGATCATCGCCAAGGTGCTGCGCATGCCGCCCGATCTCACCGCCGGCATGGTGCTGGTGGGCAGCGTCGCCTCCGGTACTGCCTCCAACGTCATGATCTATCTCTCGCGCGGCGATGTGGCCTTGTCGGTCACCATCTCCACCCTGTCGGCACTGGTGTCGGTGTTTGCCACGCCGCTGCTGACCGAGCTCTACGTGGATGCCTCCATTCACTTCGACGCCCACGCCATGCTGATGTCCATCGTGCAGATCGTGGTGGTCCCCATTGCGGTCGGCCTGGTGCTGAACCTGTTCGCGGGCAAGCTGATCCGCCGCATCGAACCCTACCTGTCGCTGGTGTCGATGGTGGCCATCCTGTTGATCATCTCGGCGGTGGTCGCAGGCAGCCAGGCCAGCATTGCGTCGGTGGGCCTGGTGGTATTGGTGGGCGTGATCCTGCACAACGGCCTGGGCTTGCTGGGCGGCTACTGGGGTGGCCGCCTGCTGGGCTTCGATGAGGCGGTCTGCCGCACGCTGGCCATTGAAGTCGGGATGCAGAATTCCGGTCTGGCCGCTGCGCTGGGCAAGTTGTATTTCACGCCGGTGGCGGCTCTGCCGGGTGCGCTGTTCTCGGTGTGGCACAACCTCTCCGGGTCGCTCTTGGCCGGCTACTGGCGCGGCCGTCCGCCGCGTGACTGAAGCGCGGTTGCAGTGATGCAGCGCTGAGTCCAACGGCCCGCCTCGCCTTGAGGCGGGCCGTTGTCCTTGGTGCGCAGCGAAGCGCAAAAACTGATTACAATCCGCCATCACCGCACGTCCCACCCATCTCCAAGAGGAGGCCATTCCATGCAAAAACGCAAGTTCCTCAGTCTGGGCGCCTCGCTGCTGGCCGCGCCCGCCGCCCTGCCGGCACTGGCCGCTGACAAGAAGGCCAGCCCTGGCGCAGGTCCGGTGCTGCTCACCGTCACCGGCGACATCAGCAAGACCAATCGCGGCCCGCTCGATCCGGCGCTGGACCAGATGATGGCCAAGCAGAAGCTGGCGTTCGACCGTGCCCACACCTTCGATTTTGCCGCGCTCGCCGCGCTGCCTTCGGTGGAGATCCGTCCCACGCTGGAATACGATGGCCGCCGCCACAGTCTGCGCGGTCCAATGCTCTCGGAGGTCTTGCGCGCCGTCGGCGGGCCCGCCGCCGTGCAGAACTGCGCCCTGCGCGCAGTGGATGGCTATGCGGTGCTGGTCTCGGCGGAGGATATCGCCAAGTATCGATTCATCATCGCCACCCATCTGGATGGCAAGCCCATCCCGCTGGGCGGACTCGGTCCGCTATGGGCCGTGTATGACGCCGACAGCTTCCCCGAGATGAGCGCGCGCCCCTTGCCGGAGCGCTTCGGCCAATGCCCCTGGGGCCTGTATCACATCGCCGTGCGCAAGGCCTGAGGCGATGCCATGGGGCAGCGCCTCAGACGTTGATGGCGCTGTCGGACTTCATGCGCTTGCGCAATTCAAACTTCTGGATCTTGCCGGTGGACGTCTTGGGCAGCGGACCGAAGTAGATCGCCTTGGGCACCTTGAAACCGGCCAGGTGGCCCCGGCAGAATTCGGTCAGTTCTGCCGCATCGATGTTGGCACCTTCCTTGAGCTCGACGAAGGCGCAGGGTGTCTCTCCCCATTTCTCATCCGGTTGTGCCACCACCGCTGCGGCCAGTACGGCCGGATGGCGGTACAGCACGTCCTCCACTTCCACGCTGGAAATGTTTTCTCCGCCGGAGATGATGATGTCCTTGCTGCGGTCCTTGATCTTGATGTAGCCGTCCGCATTCATCACACCGAGGTCGCCGGTATGGAACCAGCCCCCGGCAAAGGCTTCATGGGTCGCACGGTCGTTCTTCAGGTAGCCCTTCATGCAGATGTTGCCGCGGAACATGATCTCGCCGATCTCCTCGCCATCGGCGGCCACCGGTTCCATGGTATCGGGGGAGAGCACCGTCACCCCGCTTTGCAGGTGATAGCGCACGCCCTGGCGTGACTTCTGCACCGCGCGCTGGTCCACCGACAGCGCGCTCCATTCATCCTGTTCCGCACACACGGCCGCCGGTCCATAGACTTCGGTGAGTCCATACACGTGGGTCAGCTCGAACTGCATCGCCTCCATCTTGGCCAGCACGGCTGCCGGCGGCGGCGCCCCGGCCACCATCGCCTTGACCGGGCCACGGATATTGGCGCGCCAGCCCTCGGGGGCATTGGCCAGCGCCGCATGCACGATGGGCGCGGCGCAGTAATGGGTGATGCCGTGTTCGGCGATCAGGTCGAACACCAGCTTGGGCTCGAACTTGCGCAGGCACACGTTCACCCCCGCGCGTGCGGCCACCGTCCACGGGAAGCACCAGCCATTGCAATGGAACATGGGCAGCGTCCACAGGTAGACCGGATGCTTGGGCAGATCCCATTCGAGGATGTTGGAGATGGCATTGAGTGCCGCGCCGCGATGGTGATAGACCACGCCCTTGGGGTCGCCGGTGGTGCCGGAGGTGTAGTTCAGCGCAATCGCATCCCACTCGTCGGCAGGCCATTGCCATTCGAAGTTTTCATCGCCATCGGCCAGCAGGGCTTCGTATTCCAGATGGCCGAAGCGCTCGCCGGGTACCGGTGGCGGACCCAGCACGTCGAACACCTCGACGATCTTCAATGCCGGCAATTGCGCGCGCAGCTGCTGGGCCAGTGCGGCGAATTCGCTGTCGATGAGCAGCACCTTGGCCTCGCCATGGCGCAGCATGAAAACGATGGATTCGGCATCGAGCCGGATGTTGAGTGCATTCAGTACCGCACCGGCCATGGGCACACCGAAGTGCGCCTCCACCATCGCCGGGGTATTGGGCAGCATCGCCGAAACGGTATCGTTCTTGCCGACGCCGAGGCGCTGCAGGGCGCTGGCCAGGCGGCGCGTGCGGCGATAGGTCTGGTCCCAGTCCTGGCGCAATGCGCCATGGATGATGGCGGGACGCTGGCCATAGACGGCAGCGGCGCGCGCGATGAAATCGATGGGGGTGAGGGCCGCGTAATTGGCGGCATTGCGGCCGAGGCCGGTGTCGAAGTCTGCCATGCTTGTCTCCTTGCGGCGGGGATGAGGGGCGCGGCCTGTGCATTTTTTATCAGCCGCCTGTGATTAGGGTAGCACCGAAGCGGTCTTGTGCTTTGTCATCACGATGACAAGGCTGACATGCGACAATGTTGGCCGTTTCCTCTTCCCCGTGCACATCCCATGAGCAGCCCGATGGCGCAGCTTCTGCAGCAATACGACTGGTTCGCCGCGCTGGCGCCGGAACACCGTGCGCTGGCCGCCGCCACCACCCAGCTTGCGCGCTATGCTGCCGACGCCTTCGTGGCCCGGCGCGGTGAGCTCTCGCAATACTGGATCGGCGTGCATGAGGGCCTGATCAAGCTGGCCGTCTACAACATCGATGGTCGCAGCAGCACGCTCTCGGGCGTACCGCAAGGCGGCTGGTGCGGCGAGGGCAGCGTCATCAAGCGCGAGCCGCGTCGCTATGATGTCATCGCCATCCGCGCCGCGCAGATCCTGCTGGTGCCCGCCGATACCTTCCATCGCCTCATGGCCGAAAGTCTGCCCTTCAACGCCTTCGTCATCGGCCAGTTGAATGAACGCATGGGCCAGTTCATCGCCACCGTCCAGAACGAGCGGCTGCTCGACGTCGATGCCCGCGTAGCGCAGGCCATTGCGCAGCTGTTCCATCCCATGCTCTATCCGCGCACGTCCAAGGTGCTGGAACTGTCGCAGGAAGAAATCGGTCTGCTGACCGGCCTGTCGCGCCAGCGCGTGAACCAGGCCATGCGCCACCTGGCCGAGCTGGGGCTGGTGGAAATTTCCTACCAGAGCATCCGCGTGGTCGATCTGGATGGCTTGCGCGCCTTCGGCATGGCCTCGCTGTGAGTGGCCTGTCACCACGACGACAGTCTGGCGCCCGCGGCTGACTTAAGATCACTTGCGCATCCCGGAGTTGAGACCGTATCGGAACAGCCATGGCCATCGTCACCCATCATCATCTGCCTCTGCGCGAACTACGCTTCGCCGCCCCCGCGCGGGTGCGGGTATGGAAGGGCGCGGCCACCTTGAAGAGCGGCGGCGTGGCGGTCGAGTTGCAGGAGGGCGAGAGTTTCACCGTGCCGCCCTTCGTGCGCTTCGCCTGCCTGGCGCATCCGCGTGTGACGGCACAGGGCATGCGCCCGGCGGTGTGGTCGCTGTCCCTGGAGGCGCAGTCGAGCGCCGACATGGAGCGGGCCGCCGACACCAGCAAGCCCCACGCCCGGCGCCTGGCTGCCGCGATCTTTGCGCAACCGGCCGCGCAGTGGTGTGCCGAGCGCATTGCGCGGGAGTGGCAGATCTCCACCGCGCGCCTGCGTGCGCTCTTGTTTGCCGAGGGCGAGTCGCTGCGCAGCCTGGTGCGCGAGCAGCGCGTGGCGTGGGTGCTGGCGCAACTGGCGCGCATGGAAGATGCCCGGGCCCGCCCGTCTGATGCCGGGTTCGCCTCGCAGGCGGCCCTGCAGCGCGCCTGCCAGGACCTGATCGGCCTGCCGCCCGGGATTGCCGAGCGCGCGCTCTCCCTGCTCAGCAGCCAGCCCAGGGCGGCGCTCCCGCCGCCGCAGGAGGGGCAGTCCCGCCAGCGGCGCTATCGCCCCTATTTCTGAGGCGGGTGCGGCCGGCTGGCGGCAAGTTTGCTACCATCTGCGCTTTCCCTCAATTCTGTACGGCCCGGCATGGGCTGATTTCTCATGAGCAAGTTCTGGAGTCCCATCGTCAGCCGCCTGACGCCCTACACCCCCGGCGAACAACCCAAGCTCGCGCGCCTGGTCAAGCTCAATACCAACGAGAGTCCGTATGGTCCCTCGCCGCTGGCGCTGCAGGCCATCGCCCGCGAGGTCAGCGACAGTCTGCGGCTCTATCCCAATCCCGACGCCGAGCCGCTGAAACTGGCCATCGCCGGTCGTCACGCCGCCGACGGTATCACCGCGCGCGAGGTGTTCGTGGGCAACGGTTCGGATGAAGTGCTGGCGCATGCCTTCCAGGCCCTGCTGCAGCATGGCAAGCCCATCCTCTTCCCGGACATCACCTACAGTTTCTACCCGACCTATGCCGGCCTGTACCAGGTCGACTATCGCGCCGTGCCGCTGGCCGAGGACTTCACCCTGCGCAGCGCCGATTACCTCGGCCATGGGGAGTCCATCGGCGGCATCATCTTCCCCAATCCGAACGCGCCGACCGGTTGCTTGCTGGGGCTGGAGGAGGTGGAGCGCATTCTGCAGGGCAATCCGGAACGGGTCGTGGTGGTCGATGAGGCTTACATCGATTTCGGTGGCCAGAGCGCCATCCCGCTGGTGCAGCGCTATCCCAACCTGCTGGTGGTGCAGACCTTCTCCAAGTCGCGCGCGCTGGCCGGGATGCGGGTCGGTTTTGCGGTCGGTCATGCCGACCTCATCGATGCGCTGGAGCGGGTCAAGAACAGCTTCAATTCCTATCCGCTGGATCGCCCCGCCATTGCCGGCGCTACCGCCGCCATCGAGGACGAGGACTATTTCCGCAAGACCTGCGACATGGTCATCGCCAGCCGTACCGCCCTGGTGGGGCAGCTGCAAGCCCTGGGCTTCGAGGTGCTGCCTTCGGCGGCCAACTTCGTCTTCGCCCGCCATCCGCAACGCGATGCCGCCGAACTGGCCGCGTCGCTGCGCAGCGACGGCATCATCGTGCGTCACTTCAAGAGCGAGCGCATCAAGCAGTTCCTGCGCATCACCATCGGCACCGATGAGGACTGCGGCATTCTGGTGGAGTCTCTGCGCCGCCACCTCGGTCAGCAGTAAGCCCGGCGGCGGACCGCGCCGGCATTGGCCGCGCGGCCCGATGTGCAGAAAACGTCAAGCCGCGCCGGGTGGCCTCTCGTGCGCGCCCAGCGGCTTTTGCCGCCATGCCACCAGCGACCCCGCCAGCAGCATCAGTGCAGAAAACGTCAGCCCGCGTTGCAGGCCGCCCGCACCATCGGCGATCCATCCGACGATGGAAGGGCCGATGATCTGGCCCACGGCGAAGATGATGGTGAAGGCGCTGATGCCTGCAGGCCAGTCCGCCGGCGGCAGGTTGTGGCGCACCATGGCCGTGGTCGAGGCCACGGCCGAGAGGAAGCAGCCCCCAAACAGCAACCCTGAGGCAAACACCGCCACGGGCGCTGCCGTCGTGGCCGGCAGCAGGGTGGCCAGGCACAGCAGGCCGTTGAGGATGGCCAGCGATTGCCCACCGTGGAAGCGGTCCAGCATGCGCGCCCAGATGCGCGAGGACGCAAAGGTCGCCGCCCCCAGCAGCGCGAAGAAGAGCGTGATGCGTGACGCCGCCATGCCTTCCTCTTTCAGCAGGGCGATGACGAAGGTCATGTAGCCGATATATCCCAGCCCGAAGAATAAATAACCGATCAGCCCGAACAGCAGGCTGCGCGGACGCCATGCCCCGCCTCCTGCCGCCTGTGCCGGCGAGGTCGGCATCAGCCGGGCGGGCAGCGTCATGACCAGGCTGGCCACCAGCGCCAGCACGCCCAGCAGCACCCATGCCCATTGCCAGGGATGCGCTGCACCCTGGGCGACCGCGGCGTCCATCACCGGCGGCACCAGCAGCGATGCGGCCACGATGCCGATGCCGGTGCCGCCGTAATACAGACCCAGCAGCAGCCCCGCGCGCTGCGCGTGCAATGCCGCCAGCCGGCTCACCAGCAAACCGCCCGAGACGAAGATGAGCGCACTGGTCACCCCCGTTACCACCCGCAACAGCAATTGCAGCAGCGTGTCCGTGGTCAGCGCCGGCAGGAAGGAGAGCAGGGCGGTGCCGAAGGCGCCCGCGATGAGCACGCGGTGCGCCTGATAGCGGCGCATCAGTACCGGTGTCATCAGCGCGCCCAGCAGATAGCCCAGCGCATTGCCGGTATTCATGCCCCCGGCGATCAGATAGGGCCAGCCCAGGTCGGTACGCATCGGCGCCAGCAGCAGGGCATAGGAAAAGCGCGCCACCCCAAGCGCCACGGCCGTGCCCAGCGACAGGGCCAGGGCGGTGAGGATGGGATGGCGCAGGATGAATGGCGCGGGCGCATGCGCAGCGTGGCGGGTCATGGAAGGACGTCTCCTGGCGGTCTTGTTATGGTGTGGCGCCAGTGTAGCCGATGCAGGCCAGTGCGGTGCCAGGCCCTTGGGCCTGTTCACATTAAATCTGCGAGATGCGTTGCCCCCAGAAGGCGTGGTGGCA